>NZ_JBFUKA010000046.1:0-37253 GCF_056401085.1 Nocardioides sp. P4_G4 | reverse complement strand
CAGCGCCGTCGGGTCGGGCCCGGCGGCGAGCACCTCGCGCGACGAGCTCGGCAGGACGTGGCGGGCGACCGGGCCGAAGATCCTGCGCAGGTCCTCGACCGTGCCGCCCTGGGCACCGAACCCCGGCGCCAGGACCGGTCCGTTGAAGTCGAGGTCCTCGGCACTGTCGCCGATGGTGGCGCCGATGACGGCCCCGAGGTCGCCCATCGGCGTGAGCCCCTCGTTGCGCGTGCGGAGGTGGCCCAGCACGGTGCCGGCGACGGTGGCCTGCTCACCGGGACGACCGGTGGCGGCGTGCTGCACCTCGGGGCCCTCCTCGTTGGAGGTCAGGGCGAGGACGAACACCCCGGCGCCGTGCCGCCGGGCGGTGGTGACCATGGGGTCCAGCGAGCCGAACCCGAGGTAGGGGCTGGCCGTGATCGCGTCGGAGGCCAGCGGCGAGGCGGGGTCGAGGTAGGCGTCGGCGTACGCCTGGCTGGTCGAGCCGATGTCCCCGCGCTTGACGTCCAGGAGCACCAGGGCACCGGCCGCGCGGGAGTCGGCGATGACCCGCTCCAGGACGGCCACGCCGCGGCTGCCGAACCGCTCGAAGAAGGCGCTCTGTGGCTTGACCACGCTCACCTCGGGGGCGACCGCCTCCACGACCGTCCGGGCGAAGGCCTCCAGGCCGGCCACGTCGTCCGAGAGGCCCCAGTCGTGCAGCAGCGAGACGTGGGGGTCGATGCCGACGCAGAAGCGGCCACGCTCCTGCATGGCGGCGTGCAGGCGGGCGCCGAAGTGCTCGGTCATCGGTGGGTCCTCTCGGGGTGGTCGGCGTCGAGGTCGTCGTCGAGGGCGGCGCGGATCCGGGCCACCGTCGTGGGATCGTGGAGGAGCGCAGTGCCGACCTGGACGGCCACGGCACCGGCGGCGAGGAAGGCACGTGCGGTGTCCGGCCCGTCGACGCCACCGCCGCCCACGACGGTGACGCCCGGAAGCAGCGTGCTCACCTCGTGCACGCAGCGCAGGGCGACGGGCGTGATCGCCGGCCCGGACAGACCGGCGGGGCGGCCGTCGGGCAGGGCCGCGGGGACGGCGTCRCCGAGCACGACGGCGCTGGCCCCGGCGTCGTGCACGGCCCGGGCTCCCTCGACCGCACGCGACAGGTCGGGACGCAGCTTGGCCAGCACCGGGCGGTCGGCGGGGAACTCGCGGCGCACCGCGGCGACCACGCTGGCCGCGTGGTAGGGCTCGCGCACCTCGAAGAGGCCCTCCYCGGCCTGGTCGGGGGCACCGAGGTTGACCTCGAGGCCGGCGACGCCGGGGGCGCGGGACAGCCGCCGGGCCAGCTCGGCGTACTCACCGATGGCCCGGCCGACGATCGACACGTGCACGCGGGCCCCGGCGCGCACCAGCCAGGGCAGCTCGGTGGCCAGGAAGTGCTCGAGGCCGGGGTTCTGGTGGCCGACGGCGTGCACGAGACCGCTGGCGGTCTCGGCCATCCGCGGCGCCGGCCCACCCGGGCGGGCGTCGAGGGTGATCGACCGGGTGACGAAGTCGAGGCCCTCGAGGTCGGCGTACGGCGCCAGCTCGCGGCCCGTGCCGCCGCAGCCGCTGGCGACCATGACCCTCCCCCACGGGATAGCCGGCCTCACCCGAGCTCACCCCAGTGCACGCGGTCGCCGCGGATGACGGGCCCGTCGACGCAGGCGCGCACCCGGCGGGTCACCCCGTCCTCGGCGACCACCGGGACCGGGCACCCCTGGCACAGTCCGGTGCCGCAGGCCATCGGGGTCTCCAGCGCGACCTGGCTCCACGCCCCCCGGCGTTCGGCGCCCGCCGCGACGGCGGCGAGGGTGGACGTCGGGCCGGCGGCGTAGACGACGTCGGCATCGGCGCGCTCGAGGACCTCGTCGAGCAGGGACGGCACGTCGCCGCGCGCGCCCACCGACCCGTCGCGGGTGACCACGCTGACCGAGCGGGCGCTGCGGCGCGCCTCGAGGGCGGAGAGCAGGTGGGCCTCGTCGTCGGCCGCGAGGACGAGCGTGACCGGGCAGCCGCGCTCACGCAGCCGGGCGGCCAGCGGGAAGAGCGGGGCGGCGGCGTACCCCTCACCCACCAGGACGCACGACACGGGCTCACGGGGCAGCGCGAAGGGCCGGCCGAGGGGTCCGGTGACCGGGAGGTGCGCGCCGACCGGGAGCTCGGCGAGCCGGGTGCTGCCGGGGCCGCGGGGCTCGACCACCACGTCGAGGGTGGGGCCGTAGGCGCCGGTCTCCTTCACCCGGTGGATCCACAGCGGTCGGCGGGCCAGCCGGTCGTCGCCGACGCTGACCGCCACGAAGTTGCCGGCCCGGAAGCGCTCAGGGATCCCGGGGGCCGCGATGGTCAGGTGGCGGTAGGCGCCGGCCCGCTTGGTCGCCAGCACCTCGCCGACGACGTGGATCGGTGACGTCATGCCGAGGACAGCCCCGCGACGAGGGTGCGCGGCCACAGGGCGCCCTCGTAGACGAAGGCGGTGTAGCCCTGGACCAGGTCCGCCCCGGCGTCGAGGCGCGCGCGAGCGTCGGCGGCCGTGGTGATGCCACCGACCCCGATCAGGGCCAGGTCGGGCCCGACCCGCTGCCGCACCATCCGCAACACCTCGCCCGCCCGCTCGCGGAGCGGGACGCCGCTCAGTCCGCCGGCACCGATCGCCTCGACGGTCGCGGGATCCGTGCGCAGCCCGTCGCGGCTGATGGTGGTGTTGGTGGCGATGAGTCCGTCGAGCCCGATGGCGACCGCCAGGTCGGCCACGGCGAGCACGTCGTCGTCGTCGAGGTCGGGGGCGATCTTGACGACCAGAGGCACCCGGTCGTCCGGGCGGACCTGGTCGGCGCGACGGCGTACGGCGGTCAGCAGCGGCTCGAGGACCTCGACGGCCTGGAGGTCCCGGAGGCCCGGGGTGTTGGGCGAGCTGACGTTGACGACGAGGTAGTCGGCGTGGGGCGCCAGGAGGCCGGTGGACTTCTCGTAGTCCGCGATCGCGTGCTCGGCCGGGACCACCTTGGTCTTGCCGATGTTGATGCCCAGCACCGGGCCGCCCTCGGGACGGCCCCGGCGGGCCAGCCGGCCGGCGACCGCCTCGGCGCCGTCGTTGTTGAAGCCCATCCGGTTGACGACCGCACGGTCCTGCGGCAGCCGGAAGAGCCGCGGGCGCGGGTTGCCCGGCTGGGGCTCCCCGGTCACCGTCCCGATCTCGACGTGGCCGAAGCCGAGGGCCCCGAGCGCGTCGATGCCGACGCCGTTCTTGTCGAAGCCGGCCGCCAGTCCGAACGCGTGCGGGAAGTGGAGACCCATCGCCTCGACCGGCTCCCCAGCGACCGCCGGCGCCCGACGGGTCGCCGGGGCCGCCGCCCGGATCGCCCGGAACGCCGCGTGGTGGGCGCGCTCCGGGTCGGCCCGGGTCAGGACGTGGTCGAAGAGCAACCGGTAGGGGCGACCCATCAGCGCGCGGTCCTCCCCCGCTGCCAGTCCTGCAGGCTGCGGACACCGATCTCCCCGGCGGTCATCGCCTCGATGCCCTGCACCGCGGCCCCGAGCCCCTGCACCGTGGTGATGCAGGGGATGTCGGCGAGCACCGCCGCCGTACGGATCTCGTAGCCGTCGAGTCGCGCGGAGCCGCCCGTCGAGTAGGGGGTGTTGATGACCAGGTCGATGTCGCCGTCGCGGATGAGCTGGACGGTGGTCTTCTGGCCCTCCGGCCCCTCGCCCTCGTGGTGCTTGCGCACCACGGTGACGCTGACGCCGTTGCGGCGCAGCACCTCCGCGGTGCCCTTGGTGGCCAGGATCTCGAAGCCCCGGTCGGCCAGCACCTTGATCGGGAAGATCATGTTGCGCTTGTCGCGGTTGGCGACCGACACGAAGATCCGGCCGGTCGTGGGCAGCGAGCCGTAGGCCGCCGCCTGGGCCTTGGCGAAGGCGGTGCCGAAGTCGGCGTCGAAGCCCATCACCTCGCCGGTCGACTTCATCTCCGGGCCCAGGACGGTGTCGACGTTGCGGCCGTCGACCGTCTTGAACCGGTTGAACGGCATCACCGCCTCCTTGACCGCGATGGGCGCGTCGGCGGGCAGGCGACCCCCGTCCTGCTCGGGCAGCAGGCCGGCGGTCCGCAGGTCGGCGATGGTCTCGCCGAGCATGACCCGGGCCGCGGCCTTGGCCAGCGGGGTCGCGGTCGCCTTGGAGACGAACGGGACCGTGCGGCTGGCGCGCGGGTTGGCCTCGAGGACGTAGAGGACGTCGGAGCTCAGCGCGAACTGGATGTTGATGAGCCCGCGGACCCCGACGCCCCGCGCGATCGCCTCGGTGGCGTGCCGGATCCGGTCGATCTCGCCCTCCCCCAGGGTGATCGGCGGCAGGGCGCACGACGAGTCGCCGCTGTGGATGCCGGCCTCCTCGATGTGCTCCATCACGCCGCCGAGGAACAGCTCGTGGCCGTCGTAGAGCGCGTCGACGTCGATCTCGACCGCGTCGTCGATGAAGCGGTCGACGAGCACGGGGTGCTCGGGACTGATCTCGGTCGCCGCGTCGATGTAGGCGCGGAGCCGGTCGTCGTCGTAGACGATCTCCATGCCACGGCCGCCCAGGACGTACGACGGGCGCACCAGCACCGGGTAGCCGATGTCGTCGGCGATCCGCTTGGCGTCCGCGAAGGTCACGGCCATACCGTGCTTGGGCGCCGGCAGGCCGGCATCGGAGAGCACCTTGCCGAAGGCGCCGCGCTCCTCGGCGAGGTGGATCGCCTCCGGCGCGGTCCCGACGATCTTGACGCCGGCGTCGGCGAGGCCCTGAGCGAGGCCGAGCGGCGTCTGGCCGCCGAGCTGGCAGATGACTCCCGCGATCGGGCCGGCCTGCTCCTCGGCGTGGACGATCTCCAGGACGTCCTCGAGCGTCAGCGGCTCGAAGTACAGCCGGTCGGACGTGTCGTAGTCGGTGGAGACCGTCTCGGGGTTGCAGTTGACCATGATCGTGTCGTAGCCGGCCTCGCTCAGCGCGAGGGACGCGTGCACGCACGAGTAGTCGAACTCGATGCCCTGGCCGATCCGGTTGGGGCCGCTGCCCAGGATGATGACCGCCTCGCGCYCGCGGGGCACCACCTCGGTCTCCTCGTCGTACGACGAGTAGTGGTACGGCGTGGTGGCCGCGAACTCGGCGGCGCAGGTGTCCACCGTCTTGTAGACCGGCCGCAGGCCGAGCGCCTGGCGGACGCCGCGGACGACGTCCTCGCGCATCCCGCGGATCGCGGCCACCTGGGCGTCGGAGAAGCCGTGCCGCTTGGCGAGGCGCAACGTCTCCACGTCGAGCTTGGGGGCGGCGGCGACCTCGTCGGCGACCTCCTTGATGAGGAAGAGCTGGTCGACGAACCACGGGTCGATCGCGGTGTGCTCGAAGACCTGCTCGGGCGTCGCGCCGGCGCGGATCGCATCCATGACGGTGCGCAGCCGGCCGTCGGTGGGCCGTCGGGACGTCTCGAGGAGCTCCGCGACGTCGCCGACCGGCGCGGCGAAGTCGAAGACCGCGCCCTTGCTCTCCAGCGAGCGCAGTGCCTTCTGGAGGGCCTCGGTGAAGTTGCGGCCGATGGCCATCGCCTCGCCGACGCTCTTCATGTGGGTCGTCAGCGTGGTGTCGGCGCCGGGGAACTTCTCGAACGCGAACCGGGGCACCTTGACCACGACGTAGTCGAGCGTGGGCTCGAAGGACGCCGGGGTCTCGCGGGTGATGTCGTTGCGGATCTCGTCGAGCGTGTAGCCGATGGCCACCTTGGCGGCGATCTTGGCGATCGGGAAGCCGGTGGCCTTGGAGGCGAGCGCGCTGGAGCGGGAGACGCGGGGGTTCATCTCGATGACGATCAGGCGACCGTCCTCGGGGTTGACGGCGTACTGGATGTTGCAGCCGCCGGTGTCGACGCCGACCGCGCGGATGATGGCGATCGCCAGGTCGCGCATCTTCTGGTACTCGCGGTCGGTGAGGGTGAGGGCCGGCGCGACGGTGATCGAGTCGCCGGTGTGCACGCCCATCGGGTCGAGGTTCTCGATCGAGCAGATGATCACCACGTTGTCGGCGGTGTCACGCATGACCTCGAGCTCGTACTCCTTCCAGCCGAGGATGGACTCCTCGAGGAGCACCTCGGTGGTCGGACTGGCCGCGAGGCCGGCGCCGCCGATGCGGCGCAGGTCCTTCTCGTCGTACGCCATCCCGGAGCCGGTGCCGCCCATGGTGAACGACGGGCGGACCACCATCGGGTAGCCGAGGTCGTCGGCGGCCGCGACCAGGTCGTCCATCGAGTGGCAGATGACCGAGCGGGCGCTCTCGCCGCCCAGCTCGGCGACGATCTTCTTGAAGACCTCGCGGTTCTCGCCGCGGTCGATCGCCTCGATGCTGGCGCCGATGAGCTCGACGCCGTACTTCTCCAGCACGCCCTGCTCGTCCAGCGCCATCGCGCAGTTGAGCGCGGTCTGTCCGCCGAGGGTCGCGAGCAGGGCGTCGGGACGCTCCTGGGCGATGACCTTCTCGACGTACTCGGCCGTGATCGGCTCGATGTACGTCGCATCGGCGAACTCGGGGTCGGTCATGATCGTGGCCGGGTTGGAGTTGACCAGGATGACCCGCAGGCCCTCCTCCTTGAGCACCCGGCACGCCTGGGTGCCGGAGTAGTCGAACTCGCACGCCTGGCCGATGATGATCGGCCCGGAGCCGATGACCATCACGCTCTTGATGTCCTCGCGCTTCGGCACCTCAGGCCTCCTTCCGCTCGCGCATGAGATCGACGAACCTGTCGAAGAGGTAGGCCGCGTCGTGCGGGCCCGCCGCCGCCTCCGGGTGGTACTGCACCGAGAAGCTGAGCAGGTCGCCGTCGGGCGAGCGCAGCTCGAGGCCCTCGACCACGTCGTCGTTGAGGCACACGTGGCTGACCGTCGCCTCGCCGTACGGCGTGGTGGTGCTGCCCTCGAGCGGCGCGTCGACGGCGAAGCCGTGGTTGTGCGCGGTCACCTCGACCTTGCCGGTCGTGCGGTCCATCACCGGCTGGTTGATCCCGCGGTGGCCGTAGGTGAGCTTGTAGGTGCCGAAGCCCAGGGCGCGGCCGAAGAGCTGGTTGCCGAAGCAGATCCCGAAGTAGGGCAGCCCCCGGTCGAGGGACGCCTGCAGCAGCTCGACCTGCGCGGTGGTGGCCGCGGGGTCACCGGGGCCGTTGGAGAAGAACAGCCCGTCGGCGCCGGTCGCGACCACCTCCTCGATGCTCGCGGTGGCGGGCAGCACGTGGACCTCGATGCCGCGCTCGCTCATCATCCGCGGGGTGTTGGCCTTGATGCCCAGGTCGACGGCGGCCACCGTGAAGAGCTTCTCGCCGACGGCGGGGACGACGTACGCCTCCTGCGTGGAGACGGCCTCGCTGAGGTTGGCTCCCCGCATCTCGGCCGATCCGCGCACCCGCTCCAGCAGGGCGGCAGGGTCGGTCTCGGTGGTGGAGATGCCGACCCGCATCGCCCCGCGCTCGCGCAGGTGGCGGGTCAGCGCCCGGGTGTCGACGCCGGCGATGCCGACGACGCCCTGCTCGCGCAGCGAGTCGTCGAGCGTGCGCTGCGAGCGCCAGCTGCTGGTGACCCGGGCGGGATCGCGGACGACGTAGCCGGCGACCCAGATGCGCGAGGACTCGGGGTCCTCGTCGTTCATGCCGGTGTTGCCGACGTGGGGGGCGGTCATCACGACCACCTGGCGGTGGTAGCTCGGGTCGGTGAGGGTCTCCTGGTAGCCGGTCATGCCGGTGGAGAACACCGCCTCACCGAAGGTCTCACCCTCGGCTCCGAAGGCATCGCCTCGGAAGGTGCGCCCGTCCTCGAGGACGAGCAGTGCGGGCGCGCGTGCAGGCAACGCCGACCTCCTTCTCCGCCTCACAGGACGGATCGTTAAAGGATGTTTCTGCGACGGTGACCCTACCAGCGACGGGCGTGTGTCCGAGACCACGCACCGCGGTGCGGGTGATCCGGTGCCGGGCCGGGCAGGGTGGGTCCATACCGACGGTATGTCACCCCCGGACCCACGGAGCCCTCATGACCCGCACTGCTGCCCGCGCCGCCCTGGCGACCGGCGCCCTGCTCGCCGCGAGCCTCGGCGCGCTGGGCACGGTTGTCCCGGCCCAGGCCGGGCTGACCATTCCCGTCAACTGCGCGACGGAGGGTGAGGACGGCGTGGTCCTGGCCTACGACGACACGACGTACGTGCTCGAGGGCGTGTGCGGCACCGTGCGGGTCACCGCCGACGACGCGGTCGTGACCATGCCGACCGCGACGCACCTGTTCGTCACGGGCGAGCGGAGCCGGGTGACGGCGAAGTCGCAGGGCGAGGTCGTCGTGGCCGGCGCCGACAACCGCGTGGACGCCACCTCGGTGGCGACCCTGCTGGTCTCCGGGCCGCGGACCGCCGTCACCTCCCCCGGCCTCGTCGAGCAGGTGCGCATCACCGCCGCCGGCGCCTCGGTCACCGCCGATCGCGTCCACGACGTGGTGGTCCGCGGGTCGGGCAACGCGGTGGCCGCCCGCCGCGGCTTCACCACGAGGGTCGTCGGGGACGCCAACACCGTCACCCACCGACGCCTCGACCGGCTCCGGGTGCGTGGGGACGGCAACACCGTGGAGGTCACCCGCAGCCGACCCCGGATGCGGGTCACCGGCACCGGCAACGTGGTGCGGGTCCCGAGGCACTGACGCCCGCTCACGCCAGCACGAGCCCGCTCCCCTGCCACCGGCGCCGCAGCCACCGGTCGTGGCTGGCCACGACCACCGTCCCTGCGGTGGTGCCGATGGCCTCCTCGAGCTCACCGGCCAGAGCCAGTGAGACGTGGTTGGTCGGCTCGTCGAGCAGCAACAGGTCCGGTCCGGTCGCCACGGCGACCGCCAGCCCGAGTCGCCTTCTCTGGCCCACCGACAGCGCCCCGACCGGTCGCTGGTGGTCGCGCGGGTGGAGCAGGCCCAGCTCCCGCAGGGGCGGGGCCTCGTCGTGCGTCAGCGCGTCGTACGTCGCGTGGGCGCTGCGACCCATCTCGGCGAACACGACGTCCTGCGCCAGCTCGGCCACCCGGCGGGCACCCACCTGGACGGTGCCCCGGTCGGGGGCGACCCGGCCGGCCAGCACTCCCAGCAGCGTCGACTTCCCGGCCCCGTTGCCCCCGCTCACCAGCACGTGCTCGCCGGCGTGGACGTCGAGGCGGTCCAGCCGCAGCCGGCCGTCGACGGCGAGGTCGCGGACCAGCACCAGCCTCCCGGACGTCCCGGTGTCCGCCAGCCGGCCACCGAATCGCAGCGGCGCGGGCGGCTTGCGGACCTGGTCGCGCTCGGCGACCTCGAGCCGCCGGCCGGCGTCCGCCTTCCGGCGGGACAGGGTGCGGTCGACCCGCGACCCCTTGAAGGCGCGGATGAACTTGTCGTTGTCGGTCGGCCCCCGGTTGTGGGCGATGGCACCGGTCCCGATCCGGGTCGCGGCCCGCAACGCGTCCAGCTCCTCCTGCTGGGCGGCGTAGGCCTCCTCCCACCGGCGCCGGGCGTCGCGCCGGTGCTCCTCGTAGGCGCTCCATCCACCCCCGAAGCGGCGACCCCCCTCACCGTCGGTGCCGAAGGCGCTCGGGTCGAGGTCCACCAGGTCGGTGGCGACGTCGTCGAGGAAGACCCGGTCGTGGCTCGCGAAGAGCACCACCCCCGGCAGGTCGACCAGGAAGCCGCTCAGCACCTCGAGGGCCGCGTCGTCGAGGTGGTTGGTGGGCTCGTCGAGCAGCAGGCAGGTCGGCCGGGTCGTCATGATCGTGGCGAGGGCCAGCCGGGTGCGCTGGCCGCCCGAGAGCGACCCGATCCGCCGCCCGGGGTCGACCGCGTCGAGGCCCAGCCGTGCGGCGGCGAGCTCCGCGCGCCGGTCGGCGTCCCAGGCGTCGTGGGCCAGGGCCCACTCCAGGGCCCGGTCGTAGGCCGCTGCGGACTCGTGCGGGTCGACGGCCGGGTCGTCCAACGCGGCGGCGAGCCGCTCGACGTCGGCCACCGCGCGCCGCAGCGGAGCCAGCGTCCGGGCCAGCACGTCGGCGACCGAGGCGTCGTCGGAGAAGGGAGGCTCCTGGCCGAGCGTGACGAGGTCGTCGGGTCGCTCGAGTGTGCCGGCCACGGTGGCGGTGGCCGGCAGCCGGCCGGCCACGGCTCGCAGCAGGGTCGACTTGCCGACGCCGTTCTCCCCGACCAGGCCGATGCGGCGGCCGGGCTGGGCGAGCAGGTCGATGGCGGTCAGTACGGGGCGCGCGCCGTACGACACGGAGAGATCGCGGACGACGAGGGGCTGGAGTGCAGACATGGGCGGGCCTTCGCGGGAGTGCGGTGACTCGCCGGGCACCTCGGAGGAGGTCGGCCGCGGGCGCGAGTCAGGTCAGGCCGGGATCCACATGATGGGGCGAGCGTATCCGGACGCGGCTCGTCCTGTCGCGCCCTTATCGTCGGTGCGTGCACCACCTCACCCGCGAGCAGGCGCGGCGGATCGCCGTCCGCGCCCAGCTCCTCGACGCCGACCGGCCGACCGACCTGCTCGAGGTGGTCCGGCACCTCACCCTGCTGCAGGTGGAGCCGACCGCGGCGGTGGCCCCGAGCGCCCACGTGGTGGCGTGGTCGCGCCTGGGGGCGGCCCACCGGACGTCGGTGCTCGAGGACCTGGTGGCCGACGGGTCCCTTGTCGAGCTCCACTCCATGCTCCGACCGGCGGAGGACCTCGCGCTCTACCGCGCCGAGATGGCCGTCTGGCCGGGCACGGGCGACCTCAAGGACTGGCAGGTCGACCTCCGCGGCTGGGTGGAGGCCAACGACGACACGAGGCGCGACATCCTCGCCCAGCTGCACGACGAGGGGCCGTGCACGGCGCGCGAGCTGCCGGACACGACGCTGGTCCCGTGGCGCTCGAGCGGGTGGAACGACGACCGCAACGTGCGACGCCTGCTCGACATGATGGTCCAGCGCGGCGAGGTGGCGGTCGCCGGCACCGAGGGTCGCGACAAGCTCTGGGACCTCGCCGAGCGGGTCTACCCGGACGATCCGGAGGTGCCGCTGGAGGAGGCGTTCCGGATCCGCGGCGAGCGGCGGCTGCGGGCCCTGGGCATCGCCCGGCTCCGCGCCACGGTCTCCCCCGGCGAGCCCAACGACGTCGGCCCCGCCGGGGAGGAGGCCACGATCGAGGGCCTGCGCCGCACGTGGCGGGTCGACCCGGCGTACCTCGAGGACCTCGACGACTTCGCGGGCCGGACCGCACTGCTCTCCCCGCTCGACCGGCTGGTCTTCGACCGCAGGCGGATGGAGGAGATCTTCGACTTCGACTACCAGCTCGAGATGTACAAGCCGGCGGCCAAGCGACGGTTCGGCTACTGGGCGCTCCCGGTCCTGCACGGTGACGCACTGGTCGGCAAGGTCGACGCGACGGCCGACCGGGCCGCGGGTGTGCTGCGTGTCGACGCCGTCCACGAGGACCACCGGTGGAGCCGGGCCCTCCGGAGCGCCGTGCACGACGAGATCGCGTCGCTGGGACGCTGGCTGGACCTGGTCGTGGAGGGCTGAGGGGTCAGGGACCGAGTGGTCAGGACCACCGGCCCCGCAGGACGTCGTACAGCGTGGCCGGGCCGTCCTCGCTCGGGACGCCGTTGCGCATCACCAGCTGCAGGGCGCCTTCGTGCACCTGCACCGAGATCTCCCACGTCCAGCCGGGCGCGTACTCGTAGCCGACCGTCGCCCCGACCCCGGAGCCGACTCCGGTGAGAAGCACGACGTCGCGCTGGTGCCAGCTGTCCACCCAGGCGGCGGTGACCGTGCCGTCCTCGTCCGGGACCCCGAGCATCAGGGTGCCCTCCTGCGGACCGTCCTCGGCGTGCGTCCACGTGTACGCGACCAGGAGCGCGCGGCCGGACGCGGACTCGGCCACCGAGACCGACGAGCCACCGCCCTCGAAGTCGTCGGTCGGGAGCAGGCGGAAGTCGTAGGTCCCCTGACCGTTGCCCAGCGGGATGTCGTACGGCGTGGCCATGGCGCCTCCTCAGGCGACGAAGATGCAGAACGGATGGCCCTCGGGGTCGGCGAAGACGTAGAGCGGCTCGTCCTCGTCGTCGGTGCGGTCCAGCAGGACGGTCGCACCCAGGGCGATGGCTCGGTCGTGCTGCGCAGTCAGCTCCTCGGTGCCGGGGACGGTGAGATCGAGGTGGAGCTGCATGGGGACCTGCTGGCTCGGCCACGTGGTGCGGGCCTGCTCCGCGACCTGCTGGAAGGCCAGCACGCGGCCACCTCCCGGGCGCGTCAGCACCAGCCAGTCCAGGTCGTCGACGGCGCCGGCGCCCGCGGGCACCTCGTCCCCGGACCGGTAGACCAGCCCCAGCAGCTCGCGCCAGAACTCGGCCTCGCGGCGTACGTCGACCGCGTCCAGGACCGTGTGCAGCAGCTGCGGGTGCGCCATCAGTAGAGGCCCTTGTCGTAGTTCTCCGGCCGGTAGTAGGCGTCGAGGTCGGCCAGCGACTGCCCGGCCACGGGCTCGAGCCGCTCGGCGATGACGGCCCGCCGCGGCACGGCCTCGGTCGGTGCCCACGACTCGGGGTCCCACAGCCGGGAGCGCGAGAACGCCTTCGCGCAGTGGAAGAAGACCGTCTCGATCTCCACGACCAGGGCCAGGATCGGCCGCTTCTCGTGGACCGACATCGCGTCGAAGAACGGGGCGTCGTCGACCAGCCGGGCCCGGCCGTTGATGCGCAGGGTGTCGCCGCGTCCGGGGATGAGGAAGTCGAGGCCGACCTGGGGGTTCGCGATGACGTTGCGGTAGCCGTCGACCCTCCGGTTGCCGGGGCGCTCGGCCAACGCGATGGTGCGGTCGTCGACGACGTGGACGAGCCGGCCCGGCGGGTCGCCCTTGGGGCTGGCGTCGCAGCGCCCCTCGTCGTCCGAGGTGGCCAGCACGCAGAACGGGGTGGCCGCCAGCCAGGCCCGGTCGATGTCGCTGAGCACCGAGCGCTCCTTGGTCGCGGCGCGCTCCCCCGGCTCGCCGACGATCGCCTCCAGCTGCTCGAGCGTGGTGATCTCCATGCGGAGAGCCTAGGACTCCAGCACCCCGTCGCGGACCGTGAGCCGTCCGGCGTGCACGGTGTGCACGACCCGGGAGGCGAGCTCGCGACCGTGCCACGGGTTGTTGCGCGACAGCGAGACCGAGGCGGCGCGGTCGACGGTCACCGTCGCCGCCGGGTCCACCAGCGTGACGTGCGCCGGGGTGCCGAGGGCGAGCGATCCGTGGTCGTCCAGTCCGGCGATGCGGGCCGGCGTGGTCGACATGACCTGGCCGATCCGTGCCCAGGAGAGGTCCGGCAGCGCGGTGCGGACCACACCGAGCGCCGTCTCCAGCCCGAGCATGCCGAAGGCCGCGTCGGTGAACGCGTGCTCCTTGTCGTGGCGGGCGTGCGGGGCGTGGTCGGTGGCGACGGCGTCGATGGTGCCGTCGGCCAGTGCGGCGCGGAGCGCGTCGACGTCCTCCTGCGGGCGCAGCGGCGGGTTGACCTTGTACGTCGGGTCGTAGCCGGTGAGCAGGTCGGTGGTGAGCAGCAGGTGGTGCGGCGTCACCTCGGCGGTGACGTCGATCCCCTGGGCCTTGGCCCAGCGCAGGACCTCCACCGAGCCGGCCGTGGACACGTGGGCGATGTGGACGCGCGAGCCGGTGTGGCGGGCCAGCATCACGTCACGGGCCACGATGACCTCCTCGGCGATCCCGGGCCACCCGGGCAGGCCGAGGCGGCCGGACAGCTCGCCCTCGTGGCAGCAGGATGTGGGGCCCGCGAGCGTCGGGTCCTGGGCGTGCTGGGAGACCACGCCACCGAACGCCTTGACGTACTCCAGCGCACGCCGCATCACGCGGGCGTCGTGGACGCACGTGCCGTCGTCGGAGAAGACCCGCACCCGGGCGCGCGACCGCGCCATCAGGCCCAGCTCGGCGAGCTCCTCGCCGCCGAGGCCACGGGTGACGGCACCGACGGGCTGGACATGGACGAGTCCGGCCTCGCGGCCGAGGTCGAGGACGCGCAGGGCTGCCTCGGCCGTGTCGGTGACCGGCGAGGTGTTCGCCATCRCCAGCACGGCCGTGTAGCCGCCGACCGCGGCGGCGCGCGAGCCGGTGAKGATCGTCTCGGCGTCCTCGCGACCGGGCTCGCGCAGGTGCGTGTGCAGGTCGACGAGACCCGGCAGCGCGACGAGGCCGTCGGCGTCGAGGACCTCGGCACCCGCGGGCGCCTCGTCCACGAGCAGGCCCGCGGCGTCGACGTACAGGTCCCCGGTCCTCTCGCCCAGCAGCGAGGCGCCGGTGATCACCAGCCCATGTTCCAGGCCCATCAGGACTCCTCTCCGGCAAGCAGGTGGTAGAGCACGGCCATCCGGACGGCCAGACCGCTGGAGACCTGCTCCAGCACGACCGACTGGGCGGCGTCCGCGGCGTCCGCGGCGATCTCGAGACCGCGGTTCATCGGGCCGGGGTGGCAGATGGGGGCGTCCGGCTTGAGGGTCGCGAGCCGGTCGCGGGTGAGTCCGTAGCCGACCGTGTACTCCCGCGCGCTGGGGAAGTAGCCGCCCGACATCCGCTCCCGCTGGACGCGCAGCATCATCACCGCGTCGGCGTCCGGCAGCACGGCATCCACGTCGTACGACGTCTCGAAGCCGGCCGCACGCGACCACGCGGCGATACCGCTGGGCATCAGCGTGGGGGGCGCGACCACGGTGACCCGCGCGCCGAGCTTGGTCAGGCACAGGACGTTGGAGCGGAAGACCCGGCTGTGGGTCAGGTCGCCCACCAGCACGACGTGGCGGCCCTCGAGCGAGCCGAGGCGGCGCTGCAGCGTGTAGGCGTCGAGCAGCGCCTGCGTCGGGTGCTCGTGCATCCCGTCGCCGGCGTTGATGACCGCGGCGTCGACCCACTGGCTGACCTGGTGCGCAGCCCCGGACGCGGGGTGGCGGATCACCAGACCGTCCACGCCCATCGCGCAGACGGTGAGGACGGTGTCGCGCAGGCTCTCGCCCTTGGACGCGCTGGAGCCCTTGCCGGAGATGTTGATGACGTCGGCCGAGAGCCACTTGCCGGCGATCTCGAAGCTCGAGCGGGTGCGCGTCGAGTCCTCGAAGAACATGTTGATGACCGTGCGGCCGCGCAGTGCGGGCAGCTTCTTGACCTCGCGGCGCTGCACGTCGTGCATGTCGGCGGCGGTCTCGAAGATCTCCGCGATCGCGTCGACGGAGAGGTCGTCGATGGAGAGCAGGTTCTTCACGCGATGGTCACCTCGTCCAGGTCGTCGACCTCGGCCACCCGCACGCTGACACGCTCGCTGCGGGCACTGGGGAGGTTCTTGCCGACGTGGTCGGCTCGGATGGGCAGCTCGCGGTGGCCGCGGTCGACCAGCACGGCGAGGCGCACCGCCGAGGGTCGGCCGAGGTCGGCGAGCGCGTCGAGGGCGGCCCGGATGGTGCGGCCGGAGAAGAGCACGTCGTCGACGAGCACCACGACCTTGCCGTCGATGCCGCCGGGCGGGAGCTCGGTCTTGTGCGAGCGCCGCGTCGGCTGCGTGCGCAGGTCGTCGCGGTACATCGTCACGTCGAGCTCCCCGACCGCGACCGCGGTGCCCTCCACGCTGGCGATGCGCTCGCCGATGCGGCGGGCCAACGGGACGCCACGGGTGTGGAGGCCGAGGAGGACGAGGTCGGCGGCGCCCTTGTTGCGCTCGAGGATCTCGTGGGAGATGCGGGTCAGGGCCCGGGCGATGTCACCGGAGTCCAGCACGATGCGAGGGTCGGCCATGCGGCCCGAGACCTCCTTCTCCGCCTCACGGGACGGTCAGTTAAAGGATGTCGAACGCCGCAGACGTTACCAGCCCGGGCTCGCGTACTGTCGAGGCAACCGGCGCGTGCCCGGTCCCAGGTCAGGAGCTCGTCATGAGCCTCCGCTTCAACGCCGCCTACCGCTGGGGCGTCACTCCGTGGAAGAAGGCCGGCCGCGAGAGTCGCGCCTCCTTCGACCTCCTCCTCGACCGCGAGGAGCAGGACCGTGGTCCGCACCTGGGCCGCGCCCTCGACCTCGGGTGCGGCACCGGCGAGCGCACCCGCCGCCTCGTCGAGCGTGGCTGGGACGCCGTCGGCATCGACGACGTGCGGCAGGCCGTCGACATCGCCGTCCGCCACTCGAACGACGCCGCGACCCGGTTCGTCATCGGCGACGTCCGCCACCTGGTCCACTCGGGCGTCGGCGGTGGCTTCTCCCTCGTCCTCGACGTCGGCTGCTTCGAGAGCCTGGGGCGGGACGACCGCGCCCTGGCGGCCGCGGGGATCACCCAGCTGACCACACCGGACGCCACCGTCCTGCTCATGACGACGGGACCGCACGGGCCTTCGCGGCACTCCCACGGCGCCACCCGGGAGGACGTCGAGGCCGCCTTCGCCGGGTGGCGGGTCACCGGCGTCGAGCCCGCCGACGACCACGGGATGTCCCGGGCCCGCGGGCGGCTCTCGCCGACCTGGTACCACCTCCGCAAGAGCTGACCGGTCAGCGCTCGAGGATCGCCACGACGCCCTGTCCCCCGGCGGCGCAGATGGAGATCAGCCCGCGGCCGCCCTCRCCTGTGGACGCCACCTTCTCGTCCAGGATGTGGGCCAGGGTGTTGATGATCCGGCCACCGGTCGCGGCGAAGGGGTGCGCCGCGGCGAGCGAGGAGCCGGTGACGTTGAGCTTGTCGCGGTCGATCGCGCCGAGCGGCTCGTCGAGGCCGAGGCGCTGCTGGCAGAACACCGGGTCCTCCCAGGCCGCCAGGGTGGAGAGCACCTGCGAGGCGAACGCCTCGTGGATCTCGTAGTAGTCGAAGTCCTGGAGCGAGAGACCGTTGCGCGCGAGCATCCGCGGGACGGCGTACGCCGGGGCCATCAGCAGGCCCTCGTGGCCGTTGACGTAGTCGACCGCGGCGGTCTCGTGGTCGACGAACCACGCGAGCACCGGGAGGTCGTGCGCGGCGGCCCACTCCTCGGACGAGAGGAGCACGACGGAGGCCCCGTCGCTCAGCGGGGTGCTGTTCCCTGCGGTCATCGTGGCGGCCTCGCCCCTGCCGAAGACGGGCTTGAGCGTGGACAGCTTCTCGACGGTCGAGTCCGCGCGCAGGTTGTTGTCGCGCTCGACACCGCGGAACGGCGTGACCTGGTCGTCGAAGAAGCCGCGGTCGTACGCCGCCGCCATCTTCTGGTGCGACGAGGCGGCCAGCTCGTCCTGGGCCTCCCGGGTGATCCGCCACTCCAGGGCGGTGAGGGCGGCGTGCTCGCCCATCGAGAGCCGGGTGCGGGGCTCGCCGTTCTGCGGGATCTCGAGGCCGATGTCACCGGGGCGGATCTGGCCGAGCGCGCTCAGCTTGCCCTTCGTGTCCCGGGCGGCGTTGACCCTCATCAGCTTCTTGCGGAGCTTGTCGCTGATCGCGACCGGGGCGTCCGAGGTGGTGTCGGTGCCGCCCGCGATGCCGACGTCGATCCGGCCGAGGGCGATCTTGTCGGCGACCTGGATCGCCGCCTGCAGGCCGGTGCCACAGGCCTGCTGGATGTCCGTGGCCGGGGTCTCGGCGGACAGCTTCGAGCCCAGCACCGACTCGCGCGTCAGGTTGAAGTCGCGGGCATGCTTGAGGACCGCGCCGGCCACGACCTCGCCGAGCCGCTCGCCCTCCAGCCCGTAGCGGGTGACCAGGCCGTCGATGGCGGCCGTGAGCATCTCCTGGTTGGAGACGTCGGCGTAGACGGTGTTGGAGCGGGCGAAGGGGATGCGGTTGCCACCGAGGACGGCGACGCGACGGGTCGAGGAGCTCATGCTCCTATCCTAGGGTGGACGCCGAGTTACACCATCCGTTACATCCGACCCCGGAGGACCTCCCGCCATGAGCGACCGCTACCAGGGCTTCGTGTCCTCCCCCATCGGCAGGCAACTCGTGAAGAATCTCGGCCTGCCCAGCCCGACCAGGCTCGAGCGCTACCGCGAGGGCGACCCGCTCGTGGTCGGCACCGTCGCGGTCGGAGGCTCGGGTCGCCTGGTCGCCGGGCTCCCCGGCCTGCTCGCGGGACTGGACATCGACTCCACCACCTCGACCGAGGGCACCGAGAGGTTCAAGGGCCTCGTCTTCGACGCCACCGGCATCACCGACGCCTCGGGGCTCGTGGCCCTCCAGGAGTTCTTCACCCCGCTGATGCGCCGCCTCGAGACGTGTCCGCGCGTGGTGGTCATCGGCACCACGCCGGAGTCGGTCAGCGGGAGCGAGCGCGTCGCGCAGCGAGCCCTCGAGGGCTTCACCCGGTCGCTGGGCAAGGAGATCGGACGCGGCGGCACCGTCCAGCTGCTCCATGTCTCCGCGGGAGCCGAGGACGCCGTGGCGTCGACCCTGGGATTCCTGCTCTCCCCCAAGTCGGCGTACGTCTCGGGACAGGTCGTGCGGATCGGCGCCCATGGCTCGACGACCGCCGAGCCGGTGGCCGACCTGGCCCGCCCGCTGGCGGGCAAGGTCGCGCTGGTGACCGGCGCCAGCCGCGGCATCGGCGAGCAGATTGCCCGGGTCCTGCACCGCGACGGCGCCACGGTCGTCGGCGTCGACGTCCCCCAGGCCGCCAGCGAGCTCCAGGCTCTGATGCGCGAGCTGGACGGCGACCACCTCGTCCTCGACATCACCGCCAAGGACGCACCCCAGCGGATCGCGTACCACCTGCGCACCGAGCACGGCGGCGTCGACGTGGTCGTGCACAATGCCGGGATCACCCGCGACAAGAAGCTCGCCAACATGGCCGCCGACCGCTGGGAGAGCGTGATCGCGGTCAACCTCACCGCGCCGGAGCGGATCACCCGGGTGCTGCTGGACGAGGGCGTCGTCCACGACAACGGCCGGATCGTCGGAGTGGCCTCCATCGCCGGCATCGCCGGCAACGTCGGCCAGACCAACTACGCCGCGTCCAAGGCGGGCGTGATCGGCCTCGTCGACAGCCTCGCCGACGAGCTGGACAAGGGGATCACGATCAACGCCGTCGCCCCCGGCTTCATCATCACCGCGATGACCGCGGCCGTCCCGTTCGCCACCCGCGAGGTGGGTCAGCGCCTCAACGCGTTGAGCCAGGGCGGCCTTCCGGTCGACGTCGCCGAGACGATCGCCTGGTACGCCAGCCCGGGCTCCACGGCCGTCAACGGCAACGTGGTCCGGGTCTGTGGCCAGATGATGCTGGGCGCCTGACGTGACCACCCCCGAGCCCACCGTGCTGACCGGTGAGCCGAGCGCGCTCGGCACCCTCGTGCGGGCCGCCCTGCCCGCCGTACCGGGCGTCAACCTGCTGCCGGGGGTCCGCAAGGACCCGGTCTCGACCTTCGCCGGGCTGGCCTACGCCCGCCACGGTGTCGAGGTACGCCGCGCCGACGTCGACGCGTACGCCGCGGCGTGCGGCTTCCCGCGCAAGGACACGGTCCCGCTGCCCTACCCGCACCTGCTCGCCTTCGACCTGCACATGGCGATCATGGGCGACCGGGCGTTCCCCTACCCCGGGATCGGCACCGTGCACCTCGAGAACACGATCACCGCCCACCGCGCGATCGGCGTCGGCGAGGTGCTGGACCTGGTGACCGCGGTGGGCGCACCCCGCCCGCACCGGAAGGGCAGCCTGCTCGACTTCGTCACCACCGTCACGGCCGGTGAGGAGATCGTCTGGGAGTCGACCTCGACGTACCTGCGCCGGGGGCGGGGAGACGCCGGCGCGACGGGCGGCCTGGTCGTGGAGGGCGCGCCGACCGGTGGCGTCGAGTGGCGGCTGCCCGCGGACCTCGGGCGGCGCTACGCCGCCGTCTCCGGCGACCACAACCCGATCCACCTCTACCCGCTGACGGCGAGGGTCCTGGGGTTCAAGCGCCAGATCGCGCACGGCATGTGGACGCTGGCGCGCTCGGTCGCCGCCATCGAGAACAGGCTGCCCGACGCGGTCACCGTGGCGGTGACCTTCAAGAAGCCGGTCTTCCTGCCGGGAACTGTCGCGTTCGCGGACACCGTCGACGACGGCGTGCACACGTTCGCGCTCACCGACCCGCGCACGTCCTCACCACACCTGCTCGGCCGGGCCACGCCCGCCTGACGCAGGTCAGCGGCGGGGCCGCCCGAACCGGATCGTGGTGACGTCCATGCGCTGGCTCGTGGTCCCGCTCAGCATCGGTGCCGTCCGGCTCTGCACGAACGTCGCGGTCGTCGGGGTCCACACGCCGAGGTCGGTGACGCCGTTGCCGTCCCAGTCGCCGGCGACCGGCAGGTCCCACGGCGCCCCCAGCTGCACGTCGGCGCGCCAGGGCTGTCCCTTGGCGTCGACGAGCAGCAGCGTGAACATGGCGCTGGCCTGGTCGTAGACCCCCAGGTCGGTGATGCGGTCACCGTTCCAGTCGCCCGTCACCGGCAGGTCGTCGCTGTCACCCAGCGACGTCGACCAGCTGCGGCCGTCCGCACCGCGGAGGTAGAAGCTCGCGGTGGACGCGCGGTGGACGCCGACCTCGAAGATCCCGTCCCCGTTCCAGTCGCCCGCGACCGGTCGGTCCGAGGGGACACCGAAGACGACCTTGCGGATGCCGGCCGGCGTCTGCAGCTTGAACTTGGACGCCTTCGCGACCCGGATGCCGACGTTGCTGGCACCGTCGCCGTCCCAGTCGCCGATCACCGGCTCGTCGATGGAGCGACCGAAGGGCACGACGCGAGCGGCGCCGGCGGGGTCGTTGACCTGGAACGTGGAGCGCTTCGCGCGCCGGTAGACCCCGACCTCGGCGGCACCGTCGCCGACGAAGTTGCCGGCGATGGGGACGTCCACGCAGTTGGCGGACGTAGCGGCGCCGTACGTGTACGGGGTCCCGGCGAACCAGGCCGAGATGACCGAGCGCCCGGACTTCTCCTCGAAGTGCAGGTGGGTGCCGTGGGCGTTGCCGGTCGCCCCGACGGTGCCGAGCTGGGCGCCCTGGTCGACCCGCTGGCCGACGGCGACCACCACGGCGTCGAGGTGGGCATAGACGGTGGACTCGCCGTTCAGGTGGTCGATCACCACGTGGTGGCCGTAGCCCGAGCGGCTGGTCCCGTCGGCGGTCGACACCACACCGGGGGCGGCGGCCACCACGGCCGAGCCCGCGTCGTCGGTGCGGTTCCAGTCGATCGACCTGCTGCTGGGGCTGTGCGAGGCGCGGGTGGAGCCGGTCCACGTCTGTCCGCACGGGAACGGCATCTGGTACGGCGTCAGCGGCGCGGCGAAGGCGGGCGTCGCGGTGGCGACGAGGGCGATCGCCAGGGCGGCCGTGAGGGCAGGGCGGGTCAGGGGGCGCACGCGGGATCACTCTCGGTCACAGGGGGCGGACGCCCGTGAGAGCCGGCGGATCACTCCCTCCTCAGAGGTCACAACCGCCACACGAGCGCTCAACCGTAACCAGCCACCGGCGTGTCTGTCACGAAATGTCGGGAATTACACCGTTGTAGTGCTATACGCAGCCACCCCGATCGGCGCTCAGGACCTGCGCAGCCGGATGAGGCCCTCCTGGGCGACCGTGGCCACCAGCGTGCCGTCCTCGGTGAACACCCGCGCGGTGGCCAGCCCGCGGCCGCCGACCGCGGTCGGCGACACCTGGTCGTAGAGCCACCACCGGTCCGCCCGGAACGGGCGGTGGAACCACACGGTGTGGTCGAGCGAGGCCATCTGCATGCCGGGGGTGCCGAAGTGCACGCCGTGCGGCACGAGTGCGGCGCCGAGCAGGGTCAGGTCGCTGGCGTAGGTGAACGCCGCCTGGTGGGTCAACGGGTCGTCGTCGAGGTCGCCGGCGATGCGCAGCCACAACCGGGCGCGGGCCGGGTGCTCGGGATCCTCGGGCAGGCCCATGGCCGACGTACCGAGATAGCGCACGTCGAGGGCGGACCACTCGCGCTCCCACTCCCGGCCGGCCTCGGGGCCCCGCTGCCGGGCCAGGTCGGCCATCCGGACGCCCTGGTCGGGACCGACCACGTCGGGCATCACGTCCTGGTGCTCGAAGCCGTCCTCGGGCTTCTGGAAGTTGGCCGTCAGGTAGTAGATCGGCCGTCCGTGCTGGCGTGCCATCACCCGCCGGGTCGCGAAGGAGCGGCCGTCGCGGATCCGCTCGACGTCGTACACGATCGGCACGGCGGGGTCCCCGGGCCGCAGGAAGTAGGAGTGCAGCGAGTGCATGACGAAGGCGTCGTCGACGCTGCGGTTGGCGGCGACCACCGACTGGGCCGCGACCTGGCCACCGAAGACGCGCTGGCGGTTGGTGTCGGGCTGGAGCCCGCGGAACAGGTCCACGTCGAGCTGCTCGAGGACCAGCAGGGAGACGAGCTCCTCGGCCGAGCCGGCCATCAGTCCTGGCCCTTCTCGTCGTCGAGGCCGGCCAGGAACTGCTCGAACTGCTGGCCGATCTCCTCACCGGTCGGCAGCGGCTGGTCGCTGGCCAGCAGCGAGCTGCCGGACTCCTCGGCGTCGCGGAACGCGTCGTACTGGCGTTCGAGGCCGTGCACGACCTCACTGACCTCGTCGTGCGAGGACAGGTAGCGCTCGATCTCGGTCTCGGTGATCTCGGCGGCCTCGCGCAGCTCGGTGAGGTCGAGGACCAGGTGACCACCGAGCTCGAGCTGCTCGAGGAGCACGGTCGCGGCCTGGGGGTACTCCATCTGCGCGAGGTAGTGCGGGATGTGCACGACGTAGCCCAGCGCGTCGTGGCCCCACTCCCCCAGGCGGATCTCGAGCAGCGACTGGGCGCTCGAGGGCACCCGGAGCTCGCCGCGCCACGGGCTCGGGGAGGTGAGCAGCTCGACGCGGTTGGCGTGCGGGGTGATCGCGATGGGGCGGGTGTGCGGCACGGCCATCGGCACGGCGCCGAGGCTGACCACGCGGCGCACGTCGAAGCGCTCCACCACCTCGCGCACGGCGCGGGCGAAGCCCTCCCACCGGATGTCGGGCTCGGGGCCGGTGAGCAGCAGGTACGGCGTGCCGCCGGTGTCGCGCAGGGCGCGGACGACCAGCCGCGGCGCCTCGTAGCCCTCGTAGTGGTCACGCACGAACGAGACCGGAGGACGCCGGGCACGGTAGTCGTGCAGCGCGTCGACGTCGAAGGTCGCCACCACGCGTCCCTCGGAGAGCGACTGCAGGTGGCGCGCCGCCACCTCCGCGGACTGGCCCGCGTCGAGGAAGCCGGTCAGCACGACGACCATCGTGAGCCCGCCGGGGTCGGCGACCCCCTCGACGTCGTCGACGATGTGCACCAGCCGGGAGGGTTCTGACATGCCCACAGCCTAGTGAGGTGCACCGCGTGAGCGGGCACACACCCGAGGTGCCACCCTGATCTTGTTACCGGGGGGTAACGTAGCGCCGTCCACACCCCCCTCCATCCTCCGACCAGTCCAGGAGAACACGTGCCCCGTCAGCTGCGAGAGGTCGTCTTCGTCGACGGCGTGCGCACCCCGTTCGGCAAGGCCAAGGGCCAGTACGCCGAGACGCGCGCCGACGACCTCGTCATCAAGTGCATCCGCGACCTCATGCGTCGCAACCCGTCACTGCCGCCCGAGCGCGTGGACGAGGTCGCCATCGCCGCCACCACCCAGATCGGCGACCAGGGCCTGACCATCGGTCGCACCGCCGCCCTGCTGGCCGGCCTGCCCCAGAGCGTGCCCGGCTTCGCCATCGACCGGATGTGCGCCGGCGCCATGACCGCCGTCACCACCACCGCCTCCGGCATCGCCTTCGGCGCCTACGACGTGGCCATCGCCGGCGGCGTCGAGCACATGGGTCGTCACCCCATGGGTGAGGGCGTGGACCCCAACCCGCGCATCCTCTCCGAGCGGATCGTCAACCCCGACGCGCTCGTGATGGGCAAGACCGCGGAGAACCTCCACGACCGCTACCCCTCGATCTCCAAGGAGCGCGTCGACACCTACGCCGTGCGCTCCCAGCAGAGGACCAAGGCGGCGTACGACGCGGGCGTGCTGCAGCGCGACCTCGTCCCGGTCGCGACCCGGTCCGCCGAGGCCGGCTGGGGCCTGGCCACCAGCGACGAGCCGATGCGGCCCGAGACGACCATGGAGACGCTGGCGGGCCTCAAGACCCCGTTCCGTGCCCACGGCAAGGTGACCGCCGGCAACGCCGCGGGCATCAACGACGGCGCCACCGCCGCCCTGCTGGCCGACGAGGAGACCGCGCGCGAGCTCGGCCTCCCCGTGCGCATGCGCCTCGTGTCGTTCTCGTTCGTCGGCGTCGAGCCCGAGGTCATGGGCGCCGGTCCGATCCCGGCGACGGAGAAGGCGCTCTCCCAGGCCGGTCTCACCATCGACGACATCGAGGCCTTCGAGGTCAACGAGGCGTTCGCCGTGCAGGTGCTCGCCTTCCTCGAGCACTTCGGCATCGCCGACGACGACGTCCGCGTCAACCCCTACGGCGGTGCCATCGCCATGGGCCACCCGCTGGCCTCGTCCGGCGTGCGCCTGATGACCCAGCTCGCCCGCCAGTTCGAGGAGCGCCCCGAGGTCCGCTACGGCCTCACCACCATGTGCATCGGCATCGGCATGGGCGGCACCGTGATCTGGGAGAACCCGCACTGGAACGGCACCACCGAGGGAGAGACCAAGTGAGCACGCCCGACATGACCAGCCTCCTCGCCCGCGCCGAGGAGATCTCCTCCGACGCCGAGCGCGTGACCCGGGCGCACCTGCGCAAGGTCGCCCTCCCGCCCGTCGACGGCTCGACCGCCACGATCGGTCTGATCACCCTCGACAACGGCGAGGACCACACCAAGCCGAACACGTTCGGTCCCCGCTCGCTCCTGGCCCTCGACGCGGCCATCGACGAGGCGCTCGCCGACGACGCCATCACCGCGATCGGCGTGACCGGCAAGCCCTTCATCCTGGCCGCCGGGGCGGACCTGACCTCGATCCAGGGCGGGGGCCCCGACGCCGTGCGCACCGTGGCCGAGCTGGGCCACGCGGTCTTCCGCAAGCTGGGCGAGGGCGGCAAGCCGTCGTTCGGGTTCATCAACGGACTCGCGCTCGGCGGCGGCCTCGAGGTCGCGCTCCACTGCACGTACCGCACGGTCATGGACTCGGCGCCGGCCCTGGGCCTGCCCGAGGTCATGCTGGGCCTCGTCCCCGGGTGGGGCGGCGCCTACCTCGTGCCCCAGCTCGTGGGTGCCGACAAGGCCGTCACGCTGATCCTGGAGAACCCGCTCAACAACGGCAAGACGCTCGGCGGCAGCGCGGCGTACGACCTCGGTCTCGCCGACGCGGTCTTCGGCGGTGCCGACTTCCTCGAGCAGTCCCTGCTCTGGGCGGCGCGCGTGCTCGCCGGCACGGAGAGCGTCGAGCGCCCCGAGGTCGACCGCGACGCCTGGGACGCTGCCATCGCGCGCGCCGAGGGCATCGTGGCGTCCAAGACCGGTGGTGCCTCCCCCGCAGCCAAGAAGGCCGTCGAGCTGATCGCCGGCRCCCGCGACGCCGACCGGGACGCGGGCTTCGCCGCCGAGGACGACGCCCTCGAGGCCATGTCGCGCACGCCGGAGCTGATCGCCAGCCTCTACGCGTTCGACCTGGTGCAGAAGCGGGCCAAGCGGCCCGCCGGTGCCCCCGACCGCTCGCTGGCCCGTCCGGTGACCAAGGTCGGCATCGTCGGCGCCGGCCTGATGGCCAGCCAGCTGGCGCTGCTGTTCGTACGCCGCCTCGAGGTGCCCGTGGTCCTCACCGACCTCGACCAGGAGCGTGCCGACAAGGGCGTCGCCTACGTGCACGCCGAGATCGACAAGCTGCTCGCCAAGGGCCGTGGCTACAACCAGGACAAGGCCAACCGGCACAAGGCCCTGGTCACCGGCGCGACCGACAAGCAGGTCGCGTTCGGCGACGCCGACTTCGTCATCGAGGCCGTCTTCGAGGAGATGTCGGTCAAGAAGACCGTCTTCGCCGACGTCGAGAAGGTCGTGTCGCCCGAGTGCGTCCTCGCGACCAACACCTCGTCGCTGTCGATCACCGAGATGGCGGCCGACCTCGAGCACCCGGAGCGGGTCGTGGGCTTCCACTTCTTCAACCCGGTCGCGGTGATGCCGCTGCTCGAGATCGTCAAGGGCGAGCAGACCGACGACGCCACGCTGGCCACCGCCTTCGCCACCGGCAAGGCGCTGAAGAAGACGACCATCCTGGTCAAGGACAGCCCGTCGTTCATCGTCAACCGCCTCCTCGGTCGCTTCATGGGCGAGGTCGGCCGGATCGTCGACGAGGGCACCCCGGTGACCGTCGCGGACGGCGCCTTCGCGGGCGTCGCCCCGATGCCGCCGTTCATGCTCCTGTCGCTCGTCGGGCCCGCGATCGCGCTGCACAACAACGAGACCCTGCACCGCGCCTTCCCGGACCGCTTCTACGTGTCTCCCGCGCTGGAGCGGGTGGTGGCGGCCAAGAAGGTGTCGTACTACGCCCCCGACCTCTCCATCGACCCCGAGGTGCTCGACCTCCTCGAGAAGCCGGAGTCCCCGGTCGAGCTGTCCGCAAGCGAGGTGCGCGAGCGGGTCCTCTCGGGCCTGGCCCAGGAGGCACGGCTGATGCTCGACGAGGGCGTCGTGGCCGCCCCCGAGGACCTCGACCTGGCCATGATCACCGGCGCCGGGTTCTCGTTCTGGAACGGCGGCCTGACCATGCTGCTCGACATCGCGGGCATCTCCGAGAAGGTCAACGGCACGCGTTTCCACTGATCCGTCCGCACCAGCGGCGAGGGCGTCCGACCGGCTGGTCGGGCGCCCTCGCCGCGTTCGCCACCGAACCTTTCGCACCAGTGAGATCGTCATGACGGGTGACCCACCCCGACGACCTCCCCAGGAGTCCTGATGCCCCGACGCGACCCGGCGGCCTTCGCCGAGTTCGTGGCCGCCCGGTCCGCCGCGCTCCACCGTTCGGCGTACCTCATGGTCGGCGAGCGGCAGCTCGCCCAGGACCTCCTCCAGGAGGCCCTCACCAAGACGTACGTCGCGTGGCCGACGTTGCGAGACCCCGCGAAGGCCGAGGCCTACACCCGCAAGGTGATCACCACGACCGCGATCTCCTGGTACCGCCGCAGGYCGTGGCAGGAGCGGCCGAGCGACGCCATTCCCGAAGCCCCCTCCGACGGTCGCACCGACGGCCTCGGTGACGACCTGGCGCGCCGCGAGTGGGTCTGGTCCGCGATCCGGTCCCTGCCGCCGCGCCAGCGTGCGGCGGTGGTGCTGCGCTACTACGAGGACCTCACCGAGGCCCAGACGGCAGCAGCGCTGGGGTGCGCCGTCGGCACCGTCAAGAGCCAGGTGCACGCCGCGCTGGCCACCCTCCGCACGACCCTCGACTCCCACGGCGGCGAGCACCTCGAGCTGCTCCCCCACGACCTGATGGCGGTGACCCCATGACCGGACTCCTCGAGGACGTCATGCACGACCGCGCCGACTCCCTCGACCCGCCGCAGCTCGACGTGGCGGCGATGGTCCGCGACGGCGAGCAGCGGGTCGCCCGCCGGCGCACGCGCTCGATCGGGCTCGCGGGACTGGCCGCGGCGGCCGCGGCGGTCGTCGCCGTCGGCGCACCCTCGCTCTGGCCGTCCGGCACCACGACGGCCACCACCACCAGCGAGTCGCCGTTCGCCGCGGCGTTCGACGCCCACGAGCCGGCGTACGCCCTCGGCGCGACCGTGCACGTCGACGGGCGCACCTTCGACGTCGGGCGCGACGTGGTCGCGATGGTCCAGTCGGACGCCGGCGTCGTCTTCACCGACCGGGAGGGCGCCGTGTGGGCGGCCGACGGGGACGGCGCACCGCTGGAGGTCGGGCGCACGCACGCCCAGCACCCCTCGCTCGAGACCGACGGCTCCCTGGTCGCGTGGACGGAGCGCGACGGGGAGATGCCGGTGTACGCCGTCCTCGACCAGTCGACCGGCAGCGGCGTGGTCCGCAGCAGCCTGCAGGCCGAACCGGGCATGGGACGCCTCCGCGACGAGCGGGACCCTGCGCTGGTCTATGCCGTCGACGGTGGCGAGGTCTACGTCCGGGACTCCCGCGGCCTGGTCGCATGGGACCCGGCGACCGACAGGCAGCGGGTCGTCGGTGCGGCGGGCGGCTTCACCGTCGACGACGTCAAGGCGGGGCTGATCGCCCACAGCGTCGACGTGGCTGACGGCGAGAGCACCTACCGCGTCGGCGAGGGCCTGGGCGAGGGGACGGTCGTTCCGGCGTGGAACGGCTTCTCCCTGTCCCCCGACGGGCGGTGGCTGCTCGGCGAGACCGACCCCGACGAGGCCGCCCTCTTCGACACCGCCACCGGTGCTCCCACCGACGCACGGGTCGACGGCTACTCGTTCTTCGTCGGCTACGGCTGGGCGGACACGGACACCTACGTCGGGCTCGGACTCAACAAGCCGTACGACGCCGCCAGCGTCGACCTGCTCACCTGCGAGGTGGGCGGGGGGTGCACCGTGACCGCCTCCGGCATCGGCACCGTCGACGACGGTGTCGTCGTCCCGATCGGCACCTCGATGGACGAGTGAGGCCTCAGCGGCTCGCGCGCTCCGCCTGCTCGGCGCGCGCGAGCCGGCTGTGGGTGCGGCCGTAGGCGAAGTAGACGACGAGGCCGATCGCCATCCAGACGAAGAAGCGCACCCAGGTCTCGCCGATCAGGTTGAGCATCAGGTAGCCGCACAGGAGCACCGACAGCGTCGAGACGAGGTACACGGCCGGGGTGCGGAAGGCGCGCGGCAGGTCCGGCCGGGTGCGGCGCAGCACCAGCACGCCGACCGAGACGAGCATGAAGGCGAACAGCGTCCCGATGCTCACCAGGTCGCCCAGGGTCGCGAAGTCCACGAATCCGGACAGCAGCGCGACGCCGACGCCGGTGATGGCGGTCATGACGTAGGGCGTGCCGTACGTCGGGTGCACCTTGGCGAGCACCGGCGGCARCAGCCCGTCGCGGGCCATCGCGAAGGCCACCCGGGTCTGGCCCAGCATCAGGATCAGCACGACGACGGTCAGGCCGATGGTGGCGCCGACGGCGATGATGTTGCCGATCCACTCCACGCCGGCCTGGTCGAACGCAGTCGCGAGGGGGGCCGGGTCGTTGGGGTCGATGTCGCGGTAGTCCTGCATGCCGGTGATGACCAGGCAGACGGCGATGTAGAGCACGGTGACGATCGCCAGCGAGCCCAGGATGCCGATCGGGACGTTCTTCTGCGGGTTGCGGGTCTCCTCCGCGGTGGTGGCCACGACGTCGAAGCCGATGAAGGCGAAGAACACGATGGCCGCGCCCGCGATGACGCCGGCCACGCCGAAGACGGCCGGCTCGAGGCCGAAGATGCTGCTGATGAGCGGGGTCTTCCAGAAGCCGCCCTCGGCGCCGCTGGTCGGCTCGCTCGGCGGGATGAAGGGGGTGTAGTTGGCGGTGTTGATGTAGGTGACACCCACCACGATCACCAGCGCGACCACGGCCAGCTTGATGGCCACGACGACCTGGTTGACCCGGCTGGAGAGCCGGACACCACCGATGAGCACGCCGGCCACCAGCAGCGCGATCAGCATTGCGGGCAGGTCCACCACCCCGTCCGCGGCGGAGCCGATCGCCGTGGGGACCTCGAAGGGGGTGCCGTCCAGCACGTTCTGCAGGTAGCCGGAGAAGCCGACCGACAGCGCCGAGGCGCCGACGGTGAACTCCAGCACCAGGTCCCACCCGATGATCCAGGCGACGAGCTCGCCGAACGTCGCGTAGCTGAACGTGTAGGCGCTGCCCGCCACCGGCACGGTGGAGGCGAACTCGGCGTAGCAGAGCGCGGCGAGCGCGCAGGCCATCCCGGCGATGGCGAAGGAGATCGCGATGGCTGGACCGGCGTTGGTGGCGGCCACCACGCCGGTGTAGACGAAGATGCCGGCACCGATGATGACGCCGACGCCGAAGATCGTCAGGTCGAGGGCGCCGAGGTTCTTCTTGAGCCGGTGCTCCGGCTCCTCGGTCTCCGCGATCGACTGCTCGACTGTCTTCGTCCGGAAGAGACTGCTCATCGTGGCAACCTACCCAGCCCGCAGGGCTACTGGCGAGTCATTCCACGCCGCGGCGTGGAGAGGCGGACCGACGCTCAGCTGCGGTGCGGGACGTCCACGGACACACGGCCGTCGTCGTGCGCGGTCACGTCCTCGACGATGCCGCGTGCGATGGTCTGGGCGTCCAGGCCGATGCGGGCCAGGATCACGTCGCGCTTGGCGTGGTCGAGGAACTCCTGAGGGATGCCGTGGAGGCGGAAGGGCGTGGTCACACCGGCGTCGTTGAGGGTCTGGAGCAGTGTGGCCCCGCAGCCACCCACTCGCCCGTTGTCCTCCACGCTCACGACGAGGCGGTGCTGTCGGGCCAGCTCGACGATGGCCGGGTCTATCGGCTTGACCCAGCGGGGGTCGACGACGGTGACGCCGATGCCCTGGGCGGTGAGGCGCTCCGCGACGTCGACGGCGACGGTGCACATGGAGCCGACGGCCACCACGAGCACGTCCTGGGCGCCGGTGCGCACGAGCACGTCGGCGCCGCCGGCCTTGCCGATCGTGTCGATGTCCTCGGGCGGCGGTCCCTTGGGGAACCGCACCACGGTCGGGGCGTCGGAGACGTCGACCGCCTCGTCGAGCAGCTCGCGGAGACGGGTGACGTCACGGGGCGCCGCCAGCCGCAGGCCGGGGACGACCTGGAGGATCGACATGTCCCACATGCCGTTGTGGCTGGCCCCGTCGTCGCCGGTCACGCCGGAGCGGTCCAGCACGAAGGTCACCCCGCACCGGTGCAGCGCGCAGTCCATCAGGACCTGGTCGAAGGCCCGGTTGAGGAAGGTCGCGTAGACGGCGAACACCGGGTGGAGCCCGCCCATCGCCAGGCCGGCCGCCGACGTGGTGGCGTGCTGCTCGGCGATGCCCACGTCGAAGGTGCGCTCGGGGAACCTCGCGGCGAAGGTGTCGAGCCCGACCGGGTGCATCATCGCGGCGGTGATCGCGACGACGTCCTTGCGGCGCTCCCCCACCTCGACGATCGCGTCGGAGAAGTGGTCGGTCCAGATGCGTCCCTTGGGCTTCTCCGCGCCGGTCTGGACGTCGAAGGGGCCGGGCGCGTGGAACTGGTCGGCCTCGTGCCGCTCGGCGGGGTCGTAGCCGAAGCCCTTGCGGGTGATCGCGTGCACGATGACCGGCCCGCCGAAGCGCTTGGCCCGGCCGAGTGCGTTCTCCATGGCCGCCCGGTCGTGGCCGTCGATCGGCCCGACGTACTTCAGGCCGAGGTCCTCGAAGAGGCCCTGGGGCGCCAGCGCGTCCTTCATGCCCTTCTTGACCGCGTGCAGCGCGTCGTACGCCGCGTGGCCGATGCCGGGCACGGCGTTGAGGCGGCGCTTGACGACCTCGAGGAGGCGTTCGTACTGCGGGTCGGTGCGCAGGGTGGTCAGCGCCGTGGCGAGCCCGCCGATGGTGGGCGTGTAGGAGCGGCCGTTGTCGTTGACCACGATGACGAGCCGGCTCTGGGGGTTGATGGCGATGTTGTTGAGCGCCTCCCAGGCCATGCCGCCGGTGAGGGCTCCGTCGCCGATGACGGCGACGACGTGGCGGTCCTGGCCCTGGATCGCGTAGGCCTTGGCCAGGCCGTCGGCGTAGGACAGCGCGGTCGAGGCGTGGGAGTTCTCGACGATGTCGTGCTCGGACTCGGCCTGGCTGGGGTAGCCGCTGACGCCACCCTCCTTGCGCAGCGTGCCGAAGGCCTCGCGGCGTCCGGTGACGAGCTTGTGCACGTAGGACTGGTGGCCGGTGTCGAAGACGACGCGGTCATGGGGGCTCTCGAAGACCCGGTGGATGGCGAGCGTGAGCTCGACGACACCGAGGTTGGGACCGAGGTGGCCGCTGTTGGTGGCCACCGTCCGGATCATGAGGTCCCGGATCTCCGCTGCCAGCTCCGTGAGCTGGTCGTCGCTGAGCCCGCGCAGGTCCTGCGGGGACGTGATCGACTCGAGTTGACCCATGGCGGGGAGTCTATGCGGCCCCTTCAGGCCAGGTCGTAGACGGCCACCGCGGGCTCGTGGAGGCTCCCCATCCAGACCCGTCCGTCGTGCTCGCGCACCCCGGTGACCATGTGGTAGCCGGGCACGTGCAGGTCGATGTCGTGCACGAGCGTGCCCTCGTCGTCGTACGCCTGGACGCGGATCGTCTGCTTGGGCCGGGGCTGCAGTCGCTCGGGGATCCGGGTGGCGAGCCGGCGGACCGCCAGCGGCGCCCGCTGGAGGCGCTCGACGACGGGGTCGAGCGGGCTGGCGATGGTGACCCAGACCAGGCCGTCGCTGCCACGGGCGATGTTGTCGGGGTAGCCGGGCAGGTCGCCCACCAACAGGTCCCGCTCCCCGGCCCGCGGGCCCTGGAGCCAGTGGCGTACGACGGTGCGCGCGCCCGTCTCGGCGACGGCGACGTAGCGCTCGTCGATGCTCAGGGCGACGCCGTTGGCGAAGGCGAGCCCGTCGAGGACGACCGTGACCGCGCCGCCGGGGTCGCGGCGCAGCAGGCGGCCGGTGCGGGTGTCCTGGATGAAGTCGTCCTTCCACTGCTCGACGCCGTAGCGCGTGGAGGAGTCGCTGAACCAGATGGTGCCGTCGCCGGCGATGGCGGCGTTGTTGCAGAAGCGCATGGCGGCGCCGTCGACGTGGTTGACGAGGCTCTCGACGGAGCCGTCCGCCAGGTGCACTACCAGCAGCCCGCGGTGCGCGTCGCAGACCAGCAGGTCGCCGTCGGCGAACAGCTCGAGCCCGAGCGGGCGGCCGCCGGTGCGGGCGACCCGCTCGACGTTCCGGCCGTCGGGGCTGAGCCGGAAGATCGAGCCGTCCTCGGTGCCGGTGTAGACGTGCCCGTCCGCGGCGACGACGACGTCCTCGGCTCCGGGGCCGGGGACCGGGTGCACGGTGAAGGTCATGGGGTCTCCTGTCGCGCCCGGTCGGACCCGGGCCGTTGCGTGAGGCGTCGGTAGAGGTCGGAGTCGAGGAACGCCGGAACGATGTCGGCCGCCGCGCTGGACAGGTCGAGGCCACGGGCCTGCTGCGGCTCGACGAACACGATCCGGCGACCCTCGTGGCACTCGATGTCGTCGTCGGTGAGCCCGGTCGCGGCGGCGAAGACCTGCATGCGGTCGAACGTGCCGTACGCCGCCCGGTGGTCGACGACGAACTCGCCGAAGAGCTCGAGCTCGTCTGCAGACAGGCGGACCCCGGTCTCCTCCTCGAGCTCGCGGTGGGCGCCGGGCCCGAAGTCCTCCCCGGGGTCGAGGTGGCCGCCGGGCAGGCCCCACTTCTCGGGGTCGATGCGCGGGTGCTCGTCACGCTCCTGGAGCAGCAGCCAGCCGCGGGGGTCCACGAGGAGCACGCCCGCGAAGAGGTGCTGCGAGGAGGTGTCGACGGACGGGTCGTCGCGCCACCGCAGGACCAGTGGCAGGCCCAGTCTCGCGGCCTGGTGCAGGTCCAGGTCGGGGAACGTCGAGGGGTCGACGAAGACCAGCTGCCGTCCCTCACCGCACACCACGTCGTCGTCGGTCACGTCCAGGCGTACGGCGAAGAGCTCGAACTCGTCCTCGCCCCCGCACGAGTCGCTGTGGAAGCGGGTGGTCCCGAGGGACTCGAGCCGGTCGGGCTCGACGCGGATCCCCGTCTCCTCCGACAGCTCACGCACGGCGGCGGCGCGGAAGTCCTCGCCGGGTTCGAGGTCCCCTCCGGGCAGGCCCCACCGCTCGGGATCGTGCGGCGCGTGCTCGTCCCGCTCCTGCATCAGCACCCAACCCCGGTGGTCGAGGACCGCGACGTCGGCGAAGGTGTGCATGTCGGCGACCCTAGCCATCCGGTCGCGTGGCGTGCCCGACCTGGGGCATGACAGGCGTGTGGTCGGCGCGGCACCATGGGGCATGGCTACTCGGGGGACGTGGGCGCTACGCACGGGGCGCGTGTCCGTGACACTGACCGTGCTCGCCGCCGGCGTGGCGATCGCTGCGGGCACTGCGGTGGCGTTGCTGGGCTTCGTGTTCCCGGATCTGGGGGACGACGCGGGCGCTGGATCCGAGCCGCTCCCCTCGGGGATCGAGCGGGTCGCCGACCTGCCGGTGGCCCCCACGGTGCTGGTGGTCGTCGCCCTGGTCCTGGCCGTGGTGTCCGCCGCCCTTGTGCTGGTCGGCCCGCGCCCCCTCCCGGTGGTGGTGAGGTGCGTCCTGCTCGTTGCCGGTCCGCTCGTGGTGCTGGTCGGCGCCGAGCTGCTCCCCCACCTGGTGTCGCCCTGCTGGGCCGGTGAGGTGCCCGGGATCTGCGCGGCCGACGGGCAGGGAGGATTCGACTATCCCCGGACGGTGCATCCGTTCGGGCACGCACTGCTGGGTTGGGTGCCCCTGACGCTCCTGTACGTCTGGTCCCTGCGCCTCTGGTTGCCTTCGGTGGTGCCGCGATGGTTGCCGGGCGGGGCGCTAGAGCCGAGCGACGTAACGACGTCCTCGTAGGGCCTCCTCGACCAGTCCGACCGCGCGACGCGTCGACTGGAGGCGCGCGTCGTCGAGCTGGAAGGTCTGGACGGCCGCCTCGACGACCTCCAGGGTGGCCACGTCCTTGAGGTCGGCCCGGATCTGACTGAGACCACGACGGCACGCGGCCTGCTGGGCCTCGACGTGCAGGACGGCGAACCGGGCCAGCACGACGACATGGCGGCGCAGCCCGGGGTAGCGGCGGTACTCGGCGGGGCACAGGTCCAGCAGCCAGCTCGCCGCGGTGGCCTCCCAGTCGGGCGCGTCCGGTGGGCGGACCTCACGGGGCCACCCGGGGGGCGCGACGGGTCTCATGGCCAGTAGATCTCGAGGCCGGGCGGTGCGCTGAGCATGGTCTCGGCCTGCTCGGGCGTCAGGGCATGCGTGCCCGTGCGGTCGACCAGGTAGCACAGCCCGTGGGGGGTCTGCCACAGGTGACGCCCAGGTCCCGCCTGCCGGCAGCGGTAGCCCCCGTGGGTCTTCCAACGGTGATGGGTGCGGCGCAGCGGTCCCGAGTTGTGTGCCCCCGTCTGTCCCGGATCACCACCCCGGTCCATCGGCACGAAGGGCGTGGGGTGGTCGAAGTCGACCCGGTCGCGGGTCGCGGTCCGGGGCGTGAACGGGAACACGTCTCCACCGCACTGCGCCCACACGTGGTCCTTGAGCCGGTCGGGGTGCTCGTAGGCGTCCACCCGAGGCCGGTCCGCAAGGTCCAGCACCGGCCGGAGCGTCACGTCCGCGTGCCCGAGCAGCTCCATGAGGGACTGCACCAGGACCGGACCCACGCCCTCGACCCGGGCGAGGCCGGCCTGCCGGGTCAATGCCTGCTCGGCGACATGGACGAACACCGTCCCACGTCCGCGCATCGACGCCAGCTGTCGCGGCGTCAGTGACGCCAGACGCTCCACCGTGCGGGCCAGGTGCTCCGGAGCCCAGCGCGGCTGCCGTGGCATCCGTGCCTCGTCCGTCTCCTCCGGCCGCGTCCCGTCGGCGTCGTCGACCTCGCTCTTGTCGTCCGGCGTGTGCTCCAGCAGCAGCCGCAACAGGTCCGCCGGTCGCGCCAGCCACCCCAGGGCGTCGGCCCGCAGCTCGCCGCGGTTGTGGTCGTGACCGTGCTCGAGCGCCAGGATGTCGGCCACCCGGTCGACCATCGCATCGATCCACGCCGCGTCGCCCGCGGTGACCCGCGCGATCACGTGCCGGAACCCGAACTCGTCGGCGCGCGACAGCGTCATGTAGCGCTCGTGCCGCGACCGCTCGCGCTCCATCGCGTGACCCTCCGGATCGGCCTCGATCACCTTGGCCCGCGCGAGCTCCAGCACCGTCGCCGGCGCGTGCCCGGTGATCGCCGCAGACACCGCGCGGTCCACCACCCCCACCCACTCGGCCGGCACCTTCCGCGACTGGACCGCGACCTTGCGCGCCACCCAGGGCTCACACTCCAGGGACTGCACCCGCGCCCACGTCAGCGGCAGCCGGTGGACCAGGTCCAGCACGTCGGCCAGCAGGGCCCGCGTCGTCGCCGGATGCGTCTCCCGCGCCATCGCCAGCTCCGCGACTGCATACTCCCGCAGCGACGGCGTGCCCTCGCCGCCCGGGGAGATCATGGGATCCCGACGGTCCTCCGGCTGCGCGTGCAGGACCGCCCACTGGGCCGCCAGCYCCAGCTCCGCCACCTCGGCCCCGCGTCGGACGCGCAGGGCCGCCGCGGCCTCGGCGAGCAGTCCGACCGCGGACAGCTCGTCGACGCACGCGTGTCCCGCGAGGGTCTCGGCAGCCGGTGGGGTCATGCATCCAAGTCTTCCTCGAACACCTGTTCGATGCAACACGAGCGGCCGACCCGTCGCGATCTGTGGAGAACTGCGAGATCGCGGCACCCTGTGGACCACACGCGGCTCACGAAGGAGGAGGAAGCTCCCGCGCGAAGAGCTCCTCGAGGAACGCCAGGTCGGGGTCGCGGAGACCCGCCGCCCCATGGCGCCACCAGACATCCGGGTAGACCATCCGGCCGGTCATCCACTCCTCGAAGGAGTCCATGAGCACGACCTGGAACGCGGCTTCCGGAGTACGTCGCGAGGGCGCCTCGAAGCCGTGGGTGCTCGCCCTCGTGAAGCCCCGCTTCCCGTAGAAGAACGGGCTGCCCTCCAGGAACAGTGCGGGCACCAGCGACGCGGACGCGGCGACCGCCGCCGCGACGAGCGCCGTGCCGACACCTCCCCGCTGCTCGTCCGGGGCGGTGCTCAACGGGCTCAGCATGGCCGCGTCGACGAGCTCACGGCGGGCGTCGATCCAGCACCGGCTCACGCCGACGTGCCCGACCACCCGGCCGGCGCGGACGGCGACGTGCTCGGCGAGCACGTGGCCGCTCCCCCGGACGTCGGGCCACAGGTCGCCGACCTTGCGCCCCTCCGCCGGGTCGTGGTCACCGAACGCGTCGCGGATCACCCGGTCGATGCCGGCGTGGTCGTCCGCGCGCGCCGGGCGGACCTCGATGGCGTCGTCCACGTCGGACACGCTCACGGAGGCACACCCGCCCCGGCCGCCAGCCGCTCGCGCAGCCCGGCCGCGAGCCCGGCGATGGTCAGCGCGTCGAGGAAGCCACCACCGACCTCGGCGAGGCGACGACGGCGTACAGGCCCGAGACGCAGCCGGAGGT
>NZ_JBFUKA010000045.1:0-37513 GCF_056401085.1 Nocardioides sp. P4_G4 | reverse complement strand
CACCTACCGCTGGTGCCGGGCCGCGAGCGCGTAGAGCGCGCTGACGATCTCGGGCTCGAGATGGGCGTGCAGCAGCGTGACGCCACCCCTCATCAATCCGTGCTGCACGACGGGCCGGACCTTGTCGAGCTGGGCCTTGCCGGACAGCACGATGAGGGTCGAGAGCCCGGGAGCCAGTCGGTCCGCCATCCGTTGCAGGAGAGCCGCATCCACTCCGGTGTCGAAGAGCTGCTCGGCGACGGACGTGGAGGACGTCACCCGGGTGTCCCCGATCGCGCTCACGATGAGGGCCTGTGTCAGCGGTGCCAGCGGCGAGACGTCGTCGGGTCGAGACTTCATTCGGGGTCGGACTCGCAGGACTCGGGGTTGGTGGGCGCCCGGGACCCAGGTCACCGCCACCGCGTCAAGGACCTCCAACGCCTGCAAGTCCTCCAGCTTCCGCATTCGTACTGCGCCCGCGCGAGCGCCCAGGGGGGTGTCGTATGACCACACCGTCAACGTCACCGTCGCTCTGGATGCCCCCATGGGGCATTGTCAGCCGCCTGCTCGCCTCGTTCCTCGCCCGATTCGTGTGACTCGCTACCGCAGGTGCTCGCGAAGCCCCGCAAAGTCGGCATCGATGAGGTCCGGTACGCCCACGGAGTCGGCGCGCAGGTGGCAGATGATCTGGGGTCGCCTGCGACAACACGGCCAAGTGGCTGACCGAGTTCGACCTCGCGAGCACGATGCTCCGCGACGTCCGCCCCGCTGGGACGCCTGGCGCAGCGCCGACCGGGGGAAATCAGGCACCACGCCAGGCGATCGTTCGACGCTACCGCCGGTACGGGGCTGCGGGACAGGCACATCACCCGCCGGTCGACTGTCTCTGGGCCGGCGGGTGATCTGCTCGAAGCCTGGCTTCCCCCGACGCTCAGGCCCCCCCTGTGGAAGGAGACGGTAGGCGCAGAAGGGGCCAGGCGTCAGAGCCGAACGACCTATTGACACAGTCACTTCGGGCATCAGCACGACATGTAGTGCGTGAGTGCCGTTGCTGCCTCTCGCAGGAAGGTGCACCATGAAGCGATGACCCAGCCCGTACCTGAGTACGACGACTACGAGGCGTGGCGCGACCTCCAGGACGTGCTTGTGGAGCGCGACGCCGAGTGGTGGGCCGAACAGGAGCCCGACGACGGGTAGGTGTCGTGGGCGGCCTTCGCTCCCGTGGTCCGGCCGGAAGGTGGGCGGGGGTGACGTTGACACCGTCAGGCGGAGGGACCGGGCACGCTCTCCTCGGGCAGCAGCGTCTTCAGGTCAAGGACGTAGAGCAGCGGCAGGATCATCGCTGCCGAGCAGCTCCAGGAGTTCTCCTGACGATCGGAGCCACGCGATGATGACCTGGGCCGCCCGCTTCCGGGTGCGGCAGCACTTCCGCCAGAGCCTGTGGGCGGTGCCGCTGCCGGGAGCCCTGGCAGGCGGCGCCCTCGAGGCGGTCATCCTGCGCGTGCAGGCCATGGTCACGTTGCCCGGCGCGTGTCCCAGGGCGATGCTGATGGACCTCGAGCCGGACCGACAAGGCATCGGGGAGCCCTCGCAGGCGGCGGTCCCGGCGGGGCCGACCGTCGCCTAGCGCGATCGGAGACATGGATGGACACCCAGACCGCACTCGACACGCTGCTCGTGGTCGCCGTGGTCTCCGCGCTGGCACCGTTCGTCGTGGCCATGTTCGGTCGTGTCCGACTTCCCCAGGTGGTCGTGCTGATCGTCGGTGGCGTCATCGTCGGCCCCGAGGTCCTCGGCTGGGCGGACCCCGCGAGCGTGGGACTGCTGGCGGACGTGGGGCTGGGCTTCCTCTTCCTCATGGCGGGATACGAGCTCGAGCTGGGCCTGTTCACCCAGCACGTCGGCCGGCGCGCCATCCTTGCGTGGTTCGTGACGGCCGGTCTGGCGGTCGCGGTGACCGGCCTGCTGGCCTCCACCGGCCTGGTCCACGCCTTCGTGCCGGTCGCGCTGGGACTGACCACGACCGCCTTCGGCGCCCTGCTGCCGATCCTGCGGGACAACGACATGCTCGACGGACGGTTCGGGTCGTTCATCATGCCTGCCGGAGCGGTCGGGGAGTTCCTGCCGATCGTGGGGATCGCCATCTTCCTCAGCGCGAACGGCAAGTTCCTGGGGCTGCTGTCGCTGGTGGTGATGCTGCTCGTGGCGCTGCTCCTGACCGTCCTGCCACGGCTCACGTTCCTGGGCCGTTTCGCGTCCATCACCAGCCGGATGGAGCACTCGACCTCCCAGACGACGCTGCGCCTGACCGTCACCCTGCTCTTCGCGCTGCTCGTCGTGGCCTCCGAGTTCGGCCTCGACGTCGTGCTCGGGGCCTTCCTCGCGGGCGTGGTCCTGAGGAGGTGGGCGCCGGGCGACGTCCACTCCCTGGAGACCAAGCTCGACGCGGTCGGCTACGGGTTCTTCATCCCGGTCTTCTTCGTGGCGTCGGGGATGAACCTCGACCTGACGTCGATCGCGGAGGCGCCACTGCGGCTCCTCGCCCTCTTCGTCCTGCTTCTCGTGGTGCGAGGCCTGCCCGCGGTCTTCCTCTACCGTCGCGACCTCGACCTGAACCAGCGCCTGCAGCTGATGCTGCTGACGGCGACCGCCCTGCCGCTGCTCGTGGCCCTGGCCGAGGTCGGCCTCCGCACCGGTCACATGCTCCCGGAGAACGCGGCCGCCCTGGTGGGCGCGGGGGTGCTCTCCGTGATGGTCTTCCCGGGTCTGGCGGTCGCCCTCAACGCGCGGCGAGGACCGGACCCGGACCCCGGAGGTGTCAACCTCCAGGGTGGTGCCTAGGTCCGTCCCGGCCCGATCGCCGCAAGGGCCCACCCAGGGTCGTTCTGCCTACGGCAGCAGGTGCCCGCGAAGCCCCGCGAAGGCGGCATCGATGAGGTCCGGCAGGCCCACGGAGTCGTCGCGCAGCCAGGTCTCGTACGCCGAGAGGGCGAGCGCCAGGGAGACGTGGCCGACGGTGCGGGGGAGCAGCTCGTCAGGAGCGAGGCCGGTGCGACCGGCGACGTACTCGGCGATCACCGCACGCCACTGGGCGTAGCGCAGCACGGAGTGCGCTTGGAGCGTGGGCGTCCCGAGGATCAGGGTCATCCGCTCGCGGTGCTGCCGGTGTGCGTCCGCGGGGAAGTCGTTGAAGCGGCGTACGGCGAGGTGCACGGCCTCGTGGGTCGGCAGGTCCTCCGGCAGGTCCGCGAAGATCCTGCGGAACCCCTCCAGGGTGCGGTCGAACCGGCCCCACGGGATGTCGTTCTTGGAGTCGAAGTAGCGGAACAGGGTGCGTCGACCGACCCCGACCTCGCGGGCGATGTCCTCGAGCGTGGTGCCGTCGAAGCCCCGCTCGGCGAAGAGCCGGAAGGCGGCCTGCTCGATCTCGCCGTGGCTGGTCGCCACGGGCCGGCCCTTCAGGGACGACGCGCGGGGTGCGGCGGCGGGAGGTGGGAATGGCATGGCGTCCGGAATCTAACAGCCGCCGTCCTTCCATTGTGGCCACGAGTGCCATTAATGTGATCGGCATCACTTCCGACCCTCAGGAGCCCTCATGAACCCCGAAGATGACACCACCGTCGACGCGGACCTGGTCGCGGAGGACCTGATCGAAGAGGTCTCGATCGACGGCATGTGCGGCGTGTACTGATGTCCGCGCTCGACGAGGCCCTGCTCGACGAGGCGTGGAGCCTCTCTCCGGGGGTCGCGCTGCGTCCGGAGCCGTTCGGCGCGTTGGCGTACCACTTCGGCAACCGCAGGCTGACGTTCCTCAAGCGCCCGGAGCTGGTGCGGGTCGTGCAGGGACTCGGCGAGCACCCCGACGTCCGCTCTGCCCTGGTGGCGGCGGGCATCCCCCTCGCCCAGCACCCGGCGTACGTCGCCGCCCTCCGGGGGCTGGCCGCCACCGACATGATCCGCCCGAGGACGGGCGACCGCGAGGCGGTCGCATGACCCTCATCCAGGAACGCCCTGCTGATCGCCCGACCACCGGTTCGCTGGTGCAGCAGTTCGAGCACGGCCTGGACGCCCCCATCTGCCTGACCTGGGAGCTCACCTACGCCTGCAACCTCGAGTGCGCCCACTGCCTGTCGTCGTCCGGCAAGCGCGACCCGCGCGAGCTCAGCACCGAGCAGTGCGAGGCGGTGATCGACGAGCTGCAGCGGATGCAGGTCTTCTACGTCAACATCGGCGGCGGCGAGCCCACGATCCGCCCCGACTTCTGGCACCTGCTGGAGTACGCCGTCGACCACCAGGTCGGCGTGAAGTTCTCCACCAACGGGGTCCGCCTCGACCGCGAGCGCGCCGCGTTCCTCGCGTCGCCGGCGTGCGGTGGCTACGTCGACGTGCAGATCTCCCTCGACGGCGCGACCGCCGAGGTCAACGACTACGTCCGGGGCCCCGGCTCCTACGACACCGCGATCACGGCGCTGGAGAACCTGAAGGCCGCGGGCTTCGCCGACGCCAAGATCTCGGTCGTCTGCACCCGGCAGAACATCGACCAGCTCGACGAGTTCAAGGCGCTGGCCGAGACGTACGGCGCCACCCTGCGCCTGACCCGCCTACGCCCGTCGGGTCGGGGCGCGGACGTCTGGGACGAGCTGCACCCGCTGCCAGAGCAGCAGCGCGTGCTCTACGACTGGTTGATGGCCAAYGGCGAGGACGTCCTGACCGGCGACTCGTTCTTCCACCTCGCGGCGTTCGGCGAGCCGCTCCCGGGGCTCAACCTGTGCGGGGCCGGACGCGTGGTCTGCCTCATCGACCCGATCGGCGACGTCTACGCCTGCCCGTTCGCCATCCACGACGACTTCCTGGCCGGCAACCTGCTCGCCGACGGCGGGTTCAAGAGGGTCTGGCGGACCTCCGAGCTGTTCCAGGAGCTGCGCGCCCCGCAGACCGGGGGTGCATGCGCGTCCTGCACCTTCTACGACTCGTGCCGAGGCGGCTGCATGGCCGCCAAGTTCTTCACCGGTCTCCCGCTCGACGGCCCGGACCCCGAGTGCGTGCAGGGCTACGGCGAGCAGGCTCTGGCCACCGATCGCACGGTCCCGCCGCCCAGCCGGGACCACTCCAGGGCCACGCCGACCCGCAACCAGCCGGTGATGCTGACGCTCATGACCCGGCCTCCGGTCTCCGCCTGCGCCGAGGACCCGCTGACCGGCTTCGAACCTCCCCCCACGGACGGGTGCCGCTCGTGAGGCTCGAGAACCCCTGGCGGCAGAACCCCTGGTTCGAGTCGGTGGCCGTGGCGCAGGCGCGGGCGAGGAGGCGCCTGCCCGCTCCGGTGTACGGCGCCCTGGTCGCCGGCTCCGAGCGCGGCCAGACGGTCTCCGACAACGAGTCCGCGTTCCGCGAGCTGGGCCTGGCGCCGCACGTCGCCGGCCTGCACGCGGAGCGGTCGATGGCCACCTCGCTGATGGGCCACGACATCTCGCTGCCGGTGGTGATCAGCCCGACCGGCGTGCAGGCGGTGCACCCCGACGGGGAGGTGGCCGTGGCGCGTGCCGCTGCGGCCCGGGGCACGGTGATGGGGTTGTCCAACTTCGCCTCGAAGTCCGTCGAGGAGGTCACCGCGACCGGTGCGACGACGTTCTTCCAGATGTACTGGACGGGTGATCGCGACGTCATGGTCCAGCGGATGCAGCGCGCCCACGACGCCGGCGCGCAGGGCCTCATCGCCACCCTGGACTGGTCGTTCTCGATGGGACGGGACTGGGGGAGTCCCGAGATCCCCGAGAAGGTCGACCTCAGGACGATGGTGCGGATGGCGCCCCGGGTCGTGACGAAGCCGCGCTGGCTCTACCAGTTCGGCAGGACCGGGCAGATCCCCGACCTCACCGCACCCAATCTCGCCGCCCCCGGGGAGACCACGGGCCCGACGTTCTTCGGTGCCTACTACGAGTGGATGACCACCCCGCCCGCGTCGTGGGACGACGTCGCGTGGATGGTCGAGCAGTGGGGTCGGCTGAGTGGCGGCAAGCCGTTCATGCTCAAGGGGGTCTGCCGGGTGGACGACGCCCGCCGGGCGGTCGATGCGGGCGTGGCCGCGCTGTCGGTGTCCAACCACGGCGGCAACAACCTCGACGGCACTCCTGCCGCCATCCGGATGGTCAAGCCCATCGCGGACGCGGTCGGCAGCCAGGTCGAGGTGGTGATGGACGGCGGCGTCCGCCGTGGCTCTGACGTCGTCAAGGCGGTCGCCCTCGGTGCCCGCGCGGTGATGATCGGGCGGGCCTACCTGTGGGGTCTCGCCGCCAACGGCCAGGCGGGGGTCGAGAACGTCCTCGACGTCCTCCGCGGCGGCATCGACTCCGCCCTGCTCGGCATGGGCGTGTCCTCGATCGACGAGCTCGACCCCGAGCTGCTGCTCGTCCCCGAGGGCTTCCACCGGACCCTCGGCGCCACCACGCGCGACCACGCCGTACGCCCGGCGGCGACGCCGGGATGAGCGACCTGGCCGACGCAACCTCGCCCGACGTGCGGGGCGCGGCGCTGGTCCTGGTCCCCGTGGGCTCGCTCGAGCAGCACGGCCCGCACCTGCCCCTGGACACCGACACCGCCATCGCGAGCGCGGTCGCGACCGCGGCGGCCCTCGAGCTGCCGGGGTCATGGGTCGCCCCCGCGCTGGCCTACGGATCGAGCGGCGAGCACCAGTCGTTCGCGGGCACGGGCTCGATCGGGACCGAGGCACTGCGACACGTCGTCGTCGAGCTCGTCCGCTCGCTGCGCACCTGGACCGACCGGGTCGTCCTGGTGAACGCCCACGGAGGCAACGTCGCGGCGCTCACCGGTGCGGTGGAGCAGCTGACCACGGAGGGGCACCGGGTCTGCTGGGTCGCGTGCGCCACCGGGAGCGTCGACCTGCACGCCGGTCGGACCGAGACGTCTCTGATGCTGCACCTGCGGCCCCGGTCCGTCCGTCCCGACCGGGCCGTGGCCGGGAACGTGCAGCCCCTGCGCGAGATCCTGCCCGCCATGGGCGAGCACGGGGTCGGGGTGGTCTCGGCCAACGGCGTCCTCGGCGACCCCGCGGGCGCCAGCGCCGAGGAGGGCCGGAGGGTCCTGGCGGAGATGGCTGCGGACGTCGCACGCGCGGTGGGGGAGCGGATCGCATGAGCAGGGTCGCCCTGGTGACCGGCGCCGCGCGCGGCATCGGTGCCGCGGCCGTCTCGAGGCTCGTCGCCGACGGCTACCGCGTGGTCGCGCTCGACTCCTGCGAGGGCGGGCCGCTGGCCACGACGGGCGATCTCGACTCCRTGGCCACYGCCCACGGCGACCGGGTGCGCACGGTCGTGGCCGACGTCCGAGACCGTCCGGCCCTCGACGCCGCGGTCGCCGCGGCGGTGCAGACCTGGGGGCACCTGGACGTGGTCGTAGCCGCGGCCGGTGTGATGCGGGGCGGCCGGCCGCTGTGGGAGACCCCCGTGGAGGACCTCGACCTCCTGTGGGGCGTCGTCGCCCGGGGGGTGTGGAACACCGCGGCCGCGGCGGTCCCGGCCATGCTCGCGGGCCCCTCCCCCCGGACCTGCCGCTTCGTGGCCGTGGGGTCCACCGCCGGCACCCACGGCGTGTTCCACCTCGCGGCCTACAACGCCGCCAAGCACGCCGTCGTGGGGATCGTGAAGGGACTGGCCGCGGACCTGGTGGGGACCGGCGTGACCGCCTCGGTGGTCTCTCCCGGAGCCACCGACACCGCGATGCTCCGGGCCACCGCCGACCTGTACGGCGTGCAGCCCGGCGAGCTCGCGGAGCACCAGCTGATCCGCCGGGCGATCGAGCCGGCCGAGATCGCCGCCGCCATCGCGTTCTGCGCCTCCCCGGCGGGTGGGGTCGTGAACGGCACGGTCGTGCACGCCGACGGTGGCTTCCCCGCGTGACCACGACCGGCCGGCTGCCGCCCGGCTTCACGGTCCGGCTCGTCGACGACGTGCGCCGCCTCGACGGCGGCCGGCTGCTCGTCGGCGGCTCACCGCTCCGGGCGATCCGGCTCTCCGAGCGCGCCCGGTCGATGATCACCGTCGAGGGGAGGGCCGAGACCGTGGTCGTCCACGACGACGCCAGCGGGCTGCTCGCCGCCCGGCTCCTGGACGCGAACATCGCCCTACCCGTGCTGGGCGCTCCCGTACCGCCCGGCCGGCTGACCGTGGTGATTCCCGTCCGGGACCGCTGCGAGCAGCTCGACCGGGCCCTCACCGCGCTGGGCGGTGGCGTGCGGCGCCTGGTCGTCGACGACGCCTCGCTCGACCCGACCGCCCTCGCGTCGGTCGTCGAGCGCCACGGCGCCGAGCTCGTCGCGCTGGACGTCAACCTCGGCCCCGCCGGCGCCCGCAACGCCGGGCTCGCGGGAGTCCGCACGCCGTACGTCGCCTTCGTCGACTCCGACATCACCGTCACGGTCGACACCTTGGTGCGCCTGGCCCGTCACTTCCAGGACCCTCGGGTGGCCCTCGTCGGGCCGCTCGTGGCCGGACGCTCACGAGCGACCTCGCCGCGCTGGTTCGAGGCGTACGACGAGCGGGCGAGCTCGCTGGCCCTCGGCGCCGTGCCCGGGGTCGTCCGTCCCGGCGCCGCCGTCGGCTGGCTGCCGAGCGCCTGCCTGGTCGCGCGCGTCTGCGACCTGCGGGCGAGCGGGATCGAGGGGTTCGACCCGGCCCTGCGCGTGGGGGAGGACGTCGACCTCGTGTGGCGTCTGGTCGCCGCCGGACGCACCGTGCGCTACGACCCCGGCGAGGTCGCCGACCACGACGTGCGCACCACCGTCCGCGGGTGGCTGGGGCGCAAGTTCGTCTACGGGACCGGAGGCGCCGTGCTGGCGACGCGTCACGGCAGCAACGGTGCTCCCGCGGTGCTGACCCCGACGATGGCGGTCGCCGCCACGGCCGTGTTGGCCCGACGCCGGTGGTCGCCGGTCGTCGCGTCGCTGTGCGTGGCCCGTGGGGCACTGTCCCTGGCCACCACCCTGCCCGCGTCACCCGGACGTCCGCGCCTCGCGGTCGACCTGTCGGCACGCGGCCTCGGCTGGGCGCTGCGCCAGGAGACCGCCCTCCTGCTGCGCCACTGGTGGCCCGGCACCGCCGTCACCTGCCTCGTGAGCCGACGTGCGCGCCGCCTCGTCGCGTCCGCGCTGCTCGTCGACGCGGTGGTCGGGACCGTCCAGCACCCGCGTGCGAGCCCCGTGCAGACCTTCGCCGGACGACGGCTCGACGACCTGGCGTACGGCGCCGGGCTGTGGGTCGGCAGCCTGGGCGTGCGCAGCGTGGCCGCGCTCAGGGTCCGCTGGGTGGTCCCGGACGCGCCGTTCAGGTCCGGTCGTCGGCGAGCATCGCGTTGAGGGCTGCCGGGACGTCGAGCACGGAGGAGATCGCGGCGACCCGGGCCCCGGTCTCCCTGGCCAGGCGCCTGGCCTCGTCGTCGTCCTCGGCCGGGGCGAGGATCACGAGCTCGTCGAGGCTGCGCGCCGCAGGCGTCGCGTCGACCTCGTCGGTGACCCGGCAGTCCGAGAGCAGCAGCACGACGCGTCGCCGGGCCCGGGCGCCGGCCAGCTGCACCTGCGCCTCACGCAGGGCGCCCGCCAGGCCGGTCGTGCCGTGTCCGCGGAGGGCGAGGATCCGCTCGACGGTGCCGGTCGGGGCGGCGGTCTCGGTGATCCGCTTCAGGAGCGTGGTGGTGGAGGCGAAGGCGAGCACCGCGTGCTCCTGCGGTGCGTAGGTGAGGCACGCGGCGCCGGCGACGGCGGCCGTGGTGAGCCGGGCGCCGTTCATCGAACCCGAGTGGTCGATGACCAGGCACAGGGCCAGCTCCGGACGGCTCCAGTCCGTCGCCGTCATGTCCTCCAGCGACGGCATCCGGGCCTCCGCCCGCGCTCCGACGATCGCGTCCATCGAGCGGTCCAGGTCGAGGTCCCCACCGCGGTGCGCGGGCACCGGTCGCGGCTTCGCGACCCCGCGGTTGCGGGGGATCCCGCGCCGGGTCTGGTCCAGGATGAGTCTCGGTGCCAGGCGGCGTACGGCGGCGCGCAGCCTCTCGTCGGTGGCGTGCGACATCTCCACGAGCAGCGTCAGGGTGTCGTCCGGGTCGCCGCGCAGCCTGTCGTCGAGGGCGTCGAGGTCGAGCTCGCCGACCTCGGGGGAGAGCTCGGCGAAGGCAGGGTTCTTGGCCAGGTCGGCGCGTCCGGTGGTCCGCGGCGCCGGACGTCGCTGGCGCGACCCGGGCCGGACTGGTGGGGGAGTGCCCGCCCCGGGAGGCGGGCTCAGGGTTCCCCCGGCGACCCCTCGGAGCCCGGCCCCGCGTCCCGGTCCGGATCGGCATCGGGGTCCTCGGACGGCTCGGCGCCGAACACGGCGACGTACARCTCGGTGACGACCTGCTCGGGTGTCCGGTCGCAGCCGTCCTGCAGCCGGATGCGCCCCGACAGCGACGCCTTCGCCGCCGCGAGCCCGACGTGCCAGTCATCGGTCGTGGTGCCCCGGAGGCGGCTCAGCTCGACCGAGAGCCGGGCGATGTCGATCGCGCCGCGCACCGACGACCCGAAGCGGATGTCGGGGTGGTCGCGGGTGCGGCGGACCAGGTCGACGACCCGGGCCCGCCATGCCGGGTCGAGGTCGCTGGTGCGCAGTCCGACGATCCGCTGCTCGGCCTCCGAGGTCTGGTAGTCCATGGAGATCCGGCWGGTGCGGTCGTACAGCGCACCCGAGACACGGGCCGTCCCGACGGCGTCGAAGGGGTTCATCGCCGCCACGAGGGCGAACCCGGGCGCCGCGGCGACCCGGCCCAGACGGGGCACCGTGATCTCGAGCTCCGACATCGCGGTGAGCAGGACGTTGAGGGTCTCCTCCGGGATCCGGTTCAGCTCCTCGACGTACAGCAGCCCGCCGGTGCGCAACGCCTCGAGCAGCGGGCCGTCCTCGAAGATCTCCGGCACGTAGCCCTTGGTCAGGACCAGGGCCGGGTCGAAGTGGCCGATCAGCCTGGCGGGCGTCAGCTCGGCGTTGCCCTCGACCATGACGAACGGGATCCGTCGACCGGTGGCGACCCGGCGCAGCAGCGTCGACTTCCCGGTGCCCGGCGGTCCCTCCAGCAGCACGTGGGCGCCGCTGAGCAGGGCTGCCTCCAGCAGCTCGGCCTCGGCCGTCCGGTCGATGACCTCCGTGGGGACGTGCGGGGTCACGATCCCCACGGAGGACGTCCGGTTCACGAAGTCGGGCCCCTCAGTGGCTGTGCACGACGACGCCGCGCACGTTCTTGCCGGCGAGCAGGTCGTCGTACCCCTCGTTCACCTGGTCGAGGGTGTAGGTGCGCGTGATGATCTCGTCGAGCTTGAGGTCGCCGCTCTGGTAGAGACCGAGGATCTTCGGGATGTCCGTGGTGGGGTTGCAGTCGCCGAAGAGGCTGCCCTTCACGGTCTTGCGGAACAGCGTCATGATCGTGCCCGGCAGCTCGATGTTCTGCTCCATGAGCTTGTTCAGGCCGGTGAGCACCACGACGCCGCCCTTGCCGACGGCGTTGAAGCCGCCGGCGACGATCTCCGACGTCATCAGCCCCGGGGTCAGGATGGCCGAGTCGGCCATCTGCCCGCGGGTCATGTCGGTGAGGGCCTCCATGGCCTCGTCGGTGCTCGCGAAGCTGTGGGTCGCGCCGAGCTCCATCGCCTTCTCGCGCTTGTTCTCGAGGGGGTCGATGGCGAGGATGTTCTTCGCGCCGGCCATCCGGGCGCCCTGGACGGCGTTGATGCCGATGCCGCCGACGCCGACCACCAGCACGGTGTCGCCGGCCTTGACGTTGGCGGTGTTGACCGCCGCACCCCAGCCGGTCGGTACGCCGCACCCGACGAGCACGGCCTTGTCCAGCGGCAGGTCGTCGTCGACCTTGACGCACGAGTTCTGGTGGATGACGCCGTACTGGCTGAACGTGCCGAGCATGCACATCGCGCCGTACTCGCCGCGCGGACCGGTGATCGGGAAGTGCTCACCGGGCAGGTAGCCCTCGAGGATGGTGGCCCCCATGTCGCAGATCGACTGCTGGCCGTTGGCGCAGTAGCGACAGCTGCCGCAGTTGGGGATGAAGGAGCAGACCACGTGGTCGCCGACCTTGACGCGGGTCACGCCCGGCCCGACCTCCTGGATGATCCCGGCCCCCTCGTGACCCAGGACCATCGGCAGCCGGGCCTCGAGGTCGCCGTGGGCGACGTGCACGTCGGAGTGGCACAGGCCCGCGTGGGTGTACTGGATCAGCACCTCACCCTCGCGAGGCTTGTCGAGCGTCAGCTCCTCGATCTCGATCGGCTTGCCGGCCTGGATGACGACTGCTGCCTGGGTCTTCATGACTCTCCTCCGGGGATCGGGCTGGGGGCTCCGGCCCACCGTGACAGCCCGCGTGCGGCGCGGGTGTTCAAGAACTGGACACTTCGGCCCCTTGTCACCCGGGGCATGATGTGTGACGTAGCCCACAGCGCTTCCAGGAGGTGGTCCTGCGGTGTCCTCACCCCAGACCGCGGTCGACGACGGAGCTGGCGCACGCCCCGACATCGCGGCGTCCTGGCGCCGGGCGAGCCTCGCCGGGGTCGAGCGCACCGGTGCCTTCGACCGCCTGGTCCCGGGCGACATCGACCGCAAGAGCTCGCTCCTGATCGGTGCCGCACCCGTGCTGGAGGAGCTCGAGGAGAGCCTGACCGGCACCGGCTACTCCACCATCCTGGGCGATCGCGAGTGCCGGATCGTGCGGCGCTGGTTCGACGACCCGGTGACCCGCGACAGCTTCGACGCGCTGAACCTGCGCGAGGGGGCGAGCCTGCTCGAGGACAACATCGGCACCAACGGCCTCGGGACCGTCTTCGAGACCAGGCACCCCGTCGTCATCAACGGCGCCGAGCACTTCGCGGAGTCGCTGCGCGGGTTCAGCTGCTACGGCCACCCGATCCGACACCCCCTGACCCGGCGCATCGAGGGCGTCCTGGACATCTCCGCGACCGTGGCGACCGCGAGTCCCTTGCTGCCCCCACTGATCGCCCGGGCCGTCCACGACATCGAGCTGCGCCTGCTCGGCGGCAGCCGCATCTCGGAGAAGAACCTGCTCGCTGCCTTCCAGGAGGCCTCGGGCCACGCCAAGCAGGCCGTCCTCGCCATCGGGGAGGACATCGTGATGTGCAACCAGGCCGCGTCCGACCTGCTCAGTCCCGCCGACGTCGCGCTGCTGAGGGTGCTCGCGGAGGATCCGCCCGGCACCGGCCGGAGCGTGCTGCGGCTGACCCTCGAGACGGGCCGGCCCGCCGACGTCACGGTCACACGGGTGCCGGGGGCTCGTCGGGGCGTCCTGCTCCGCGTCGTCGAGAGGGCGACCGGACCGCACCTCACGCCGCGGGCGATCGTCACCTCGGTGACGGCCCGGGCGCCGGCCCCGACCCTGGTGTGCGGGCCACCCGGCACCGGCCGCACCACCCGGGCGCGCGAGATCGCGGTCCTGCCGGCCAAGGTCCTGCGGGCCGCGACAGCGCTGCTCGAGGGCGAGGCAGCCTGGGCACGCGAGTTCCAGGACGCGATGGGACGCACCGGCGGCTCTGTGGTCGTCGACGGCATCGACCTGCTGCCCGACGAGCTGCTCGACCTCGTCCTGGAGAACGTCGACCGGCGCACCCGACCGCGCCTCGTCCTCACCTCGGGACCCGTCGAGGGCCTGACCGGTCGGGCGGCGACCCTGGCCGGCACCGCGCTCGTCCGCGAGGAGCTGATGCCGCTCTCGGCGCGCCGGACCGACATCCCGGACCTGGCCGCGTCGATGCTCAGCGAGCTGGGCGCCGACAGCTCGGTGCACCTGACCCCCGGGGTCCTGCACGCCCTGGCCGCCCAGGAGTGGCCCGGCAACCTGCGCGAGCTCAAGGTGGTCATCGCCCACGCCGCCGGGATCCGCAGCCGGGGTGGCATCGCGCTGGGGGACCTGCCGGCGCACTACCGCGTGACGACGCCCGTACGCCCGCTGGCCGCCCTCGACCGGGCCGAGCGCGACGCCATCGTCAACGCCCTTCGTGCCGCCGACGGCAACAAGGTGCAGGCGGCCCGCGACCTCGGCGTCTCGCGCACCACCCTCTACGCCCGGATCCGGCAGCTGCGCATCACCGGGTGGTGAGCCCGGTCCTCGCCCCGACTCCTCAGAGGTCGAGACGTCGGAGCCCGAGGGTGGCGAGGTCGACCGCCGCCGCGGTGTCCTCCGGCACGGGGGTCCAGCCCTCCGGGTCGATGCCGCTGGAGATCACGTGGACGGCATCGGGGGTCAGCCGGAAGTCCATCGTGAAGTAGTCGTCGGTGTGCCGCAGGGGGATCTGGTCGTCGGTGGCGAAGAGCTCCTGCAGTCCCTCGACCGGTGCGGCGGCCCGGGAGTTGATGTGCACCCCGAACATGTGGGTGGGAGTGAGCAGCAGGGCGTTCAGGCTGGCGTGGGGGAAGTCGTGGACGAGGACGGCAAGCGCCTGGCGGAGGCCCTCGGCGTCGTCACCCCGGTCGGCGATGTTCTGCAGGACGAAACGGAAGTAGCGCTCGCTGTCGGTGGTGCCGCGCAGCGCCCCGCGCGACTGCGGGGTGAGCAGGCCCTCGAGCTGATCGACCGGGGAGATGTGCCCGTTGTGGGCGAAGGCGTACCCGCCCTCGACGAACGGGTGGGTGTTCTCCGGCGTGACCGGGAGTCCGGGCGTGGCCCAGCGGAGGTGCAACATCCCGGCCCGGCCCAGCGGCTGCCGCGCCAGTCGCGGGTAGTCCGGATCGTCCATCGCGGACGCGGCCGAGGTCGTGCAGCGGATCGTGCGGTCGCCGGGGTCCTGCCAGGCCATGCCCCACCCGTCGCCGTGGACGGCGGTGAGCGCGGTGAACGACTCGAACTCCTCCTCGCCCAGCACCTCGACGACCGACATCGGTTCTCGTGAGACGTAGCCCAGCAGGCGACACATGGTCCGTCGTGGTCCCTTCTGGTCCTGGTGGTGCGTCCGGCCCCCCATCGAGCATCCTCGCCCCACGCGGGCAGGGCAACCGCTGGTGGACGAGCAGGGTCGCGACGGCCCGACCCGCGGTCAGGTGGCGTGCAGGTGGGCGGCAGGACGCTGCAGGAGTGAGCACCGAGGGCAGCAGGGACCGGTCGCGACTGCGACACCGGCTCGTGTACGCCGCGGGGGCGGGGGCTGGTGCGCTCGCCCTGCTCCTGGTGCTGCCGCGGGTCTCCGGGGCGCCCTGGCGCACCGTCGCCACGGCGGTGGCCGCGGTGCCCGCCGGAGCGCTCCCGGTCCTCGTGGTCCTGTGGCTGGCCGGGTTGCTCGCGCACACGCTGACCCTGACCGCTGCCCTCCCGGGGTTGAGCCACCGTCGTGCCCTGCTGCTGAGCCTGACGGGAAGCGCGGTGGCCAACGTGCTGCCGGTCGGGGGTGCGGCCGGTGTCGCCCTCAACTACCGGATGACGCGGCGGTGGGGATTCACCCCGTCGGGGTTCGCTGCCTACACAGCGGTCACCAACGCGTGGGACGTGCTGGCCAAGCTGGCACTGCCCCTCGTCGTGCTGCCGCTGGTCATGGTCGGGATCCCCGTGGGGGCGGGGTGGGACGGCGCGATCACCACTGCCGCGATCACCCTGCCTGCGGTGGCCGGCACGGGGGGCCTGCTCCTCGTCCATCAGGGAGCCCTGGCGCGTCTCGGCGCCCGTGCCGAGACGGTCCGGGTCACGGCACTGCGCGTGGTCGTGGCGGGCTGGGGGCGGCTGAGCGCCGGGATGTCGCTCTACCTGGCGCTGTTGTTCGTCCTGCTCCTCGGGTGCCTGCACGTCACGGGGGCCGCCGTCCCGTGGCAGGTCGTCCTGGTGGCGTTCTGCGTGGAGCGCCTGGCGACACTCGTAGGACTCACCCCGGGCGGGGTGGGGGTCGTGGAGGTGGGACTGGCCGGCGCACTGATGCTGGCTCCGGACGCATCGCCCGCAGGGGTGGCCGCCGGGGTGCTCGTCTACCGCGCCCTCACGTTCGGCCTCGAGATCCCCGTCGGGGGCCTGCTCCTGGCCGGGTGGACCTGGCGCCAACGGGTGGCGGCATGAGGATCGTGCACGTCACCGACTGCTACCTGCCTCGCGTGGGAGGGATCGAGCTGCACGTGCGGGACCTCGCCGCCGCGCAGGTCGGCCAGGGCCACGAGGTCACCGTGGCGACGCGGACGCCGCCGGGGGAGGAGGCGGACCCGGTCCACGTACGCCGGATCCGCTCCGCCTCCGACGACTGGCTGGGCGGCCTCGGGGCGGACGTCGTCCACGCGCACGTCTCGATCGTGTCGCCCTTCGCCCTGGCCACCGCTCGTCGGGCATCCCTGCTCGGACTCCCGACGGTCGTGACCGTGCACTCGCTGTGGGCCCACGCGGGACCCTTGCCGCTGCTGGCCCGTGAGGTCTGGGGGATGCGTGACTGGACCGTGACGTGGTCGGCGGTGAGCGAGCGGGCGGCCATCCCGGTCCACGAGCTGCTCGGCAACCCCGTGCACGTGCTGCCCAATGCCRTGGACCTGGACGRCTGGACACCTGCCCCGGTGCTCCCCTCGGACGATCCGCCCCGAGTGGTGAGCGTGATGAGGCTGACGCGGGTCAAGCGGGCGGTCCCGCTGGCCAGGATCCTGCGGATCGTCTCGGAGCAGGCCGACCTGCAGGCGACGATCGTCGGCGACGGCCCCGAACGCTCGGCCCTCGAGCGACACCTGCGCAGGTACGGGTTGACCGACCGGGTCGAGATGACGGGTGCGCTGGACCGAGAAGCGATCCGACAACGTCTCGCGGGAGCCTCCGTGTTCCTGGCCCCGGCCCACCGCGAGTCCTTCGGGATCGCCGCGCTCGAGGCTCGAGCCGTGGGCGTGCCGGTGGTCGCGAGTGCGCGTTCGGGGATCACGACGTTCATCGAGCACGGCCGGGACGGCCTGCTTGGTGAGAGCGACGACCAGCTCGCCCACCAGGTGGTGGCACTGCTGCGTGACGAGCGCCTGCGCGCAGACCTCGCGTGGCACAGCCGGGCCGTCCCGCCTGACTTCGGGTGGCCGTCGGCCCTGGCGCGCAACGAGGAGCTCTACCGGGTCGCCGTACGGTCCAGCGGCGCACCGCCGCGTCGCGGACGGAGCAGGGCGGTGGGGGTCTGATGGGGACCGGCGGACCGTTCACCGTGGTGTCCTTCCACGCGCATCCCGACGACGAGGCCCTGCTCACGGCCGGTACGTTGGCGCGCGCCGTCGCGGAGGGCCATCGGGTGGTGCTGGTGCTGGCCACCTCGGGGGAGTCCGGGCTCGCGCGCGGCGCTCCGGACGCCGAGGAGCTGGGCCGCCGCCGCGGCGAGGAGCTCCGCGCGTCGGCCGCGGCGATCGGCGCCGCACGGGTGGTCCTGCTGGGCCACGCGGACTCGGGATGGCCTGCGGGCCCGGTGCGCGGGCGAGCCGGTACCTTCGCGGACCTGGACCCGCATGCCGTCGCCGAGGAGCTGGCCGAGGTCCTGCGCGAGGAGGGTGCTGACGTCCTCACGACGTACGACGCTGCCGGCGGCTACGGCCACCCCGACCACGTCCAGGTGCACCGGGTGGGCGCGCTCGCGGCCCGCCTCGCCGGCACCCCGCTCGTCCTCGAGGCGACGGTGGACCGGGAGCTGCTGGTGCGGGTCACCCGCCTGCTGCGGAGACTGTCCACCGTCCTGCCGATGCCCCGCCTGCCCGCCATGGAGGACGCCTTCACCGCCCGGGCTGGGCTCACGCACCGGGTCGACGTCCGCGGGCAGGTGGAGACGAAGGAGCGGGCGCTGCGTGCGCACGCCAGCCAGACGGGTGCCGACCGGGGCGTGCGCACCGTGGCGCTGCTCCTCCGTCTCCCCGGCCCCGTGCGTCGGAGGGTGCTGGGGACCGAGTGGTTCCGAGAGGTGGGCCGGGCGCCGGGAGCGCCGCTGATCGACGACGTCTTCGCCTCGCTGCGTCGCGGCGAGGCAACCGGCTGAGGGACCGGGCCCGACCCTCACCACATCGTGGCCACGACTCTCCGTCCGACTTGCACGACGACCGGAGTTCCGTCAGGGTAGGCTTGACGCAGTCGTGGGTCGGGTTTCACGGGGGTGAGCCCGACCTACGGCTGTCTCCCGGTCGGTCGGGACGAGCGGTTCAGGCGGTGCTGCTGTTCTTGCGGACCTTGTTTCCGGCGAAGCGCTCCCAGGCCGCCTGACGCGACACCCCGAGGGCCTGGCCGATCTCGGCCCAGGAGAGATTGCGCTCACGCGCCATCTGCACCCACTCGCCGAGGAAGCCGTTCACCTGCGTCGCCGTGTCGGCGATCAGTGGGAGCTTGGCCAGGATCTCGGTGTCCGACATCTTGTCCCACGGCGGCCGCGAGATGGTCTCGAGCAGCTCCGGAGAGCTGAACTTGTGGTGGTAGAACTCCAGGCAGTCGACGCACATCATGGCGCCGAGCCCACCAGCGAACCTGGTCTCGGAGGTCCCTTGGAATCCGCAGAAGGAACACGACTTGTTGGCGGAGTCGAAGTCCATGCCGTGTCCTCTCGCTGTCGTGGCTGTCCGGCGCGGCGGATGCGCCCGAGATCGTCTGCCTGAGCTCCAGCATGGCACAGGAGTACACGCCGTCCCATGCGGTGAGCCCGGTGCAGCTCGTCACGTCCTGGACTTGGCCTGGACCGGTTCCGGGGGACAGGGTGGACCCCGTGCAGACCGGGGCGGTGCCGATCGAGGCGGTGGTGCTCGACATCGGGGGAGTCCTCGAGGTCATCGACGACTCCCTCTTCCCCGGGCCCTGGCCGGCGCGGCTGGGGTTGTCGGACGAGCAGTTCGCGGAGYGGCTCGACGGGCTGCCCGGCGACCCGATGCTCGGGGAGGTCACCTGGCCCGAGGTGCTCGACCACTGGCGGGCACGGCTGGGGTTGACCGCGGCCCAGGTGACCGGGATCGAGGAGGACTACTGGCGGTGGTACGTCGGCACCCTCGACCGCGTGCTCTTCGACTGGTTCGTGGGTCAGCGGCAGCACCGCCTGACCGCGATCCTGTCCAACTCGAGCCCGGGCGCGCGCGAGCGGGAGCGCTGCCACGGCTTCGAGGCGGTCGTGGACGACCTCGTCTACTCCCACGAGGTGGGCCTCGCCAAGCCCGACCCGGCGGTCTACGCGCTGACCGCCGAGCGGCTCGGCGTACGACCGGAGCAGGTCCTCTTCCTCGACGACACCGAGGTCCGGGTGGCCGGGGCACGCTCGGCCGGCTGGCACGCCGTGCACCACGTGTCGACCCCGGTCTCCATCGCCGCGATGGAGCGGATCATCGCCGAGACGTCGCAGTGATCAGTCCCGGTCGCCCCCGGGGCCCTCGTTGCGCAGCCGGGGCTCCGTGCGCTTCTCGGGGTGCAGGCCGTGCTTGTCGGCGTAGAACGTCCGGATCAGGTCCATGTCGGCCGCCAGGTCGCCGGTCGGCGTGAAGGTCGGGCCCGAGCCGACCGTGCGCGAGGGACCGTCCATGAACGCCAGCGTGATCGGGAGTCCCGTCTGCTGGGAGAGCCGGTAGAAGCCGGACTTCCAGTGGTCGGTGCGGCTCCGGGTGCCCTCCGCGGCGATGGCGAGCAGGAAGTCGTCGGTGGCCCCGATCTCCTCGATCAGCGCGCGGATGTCGGCGGCGGGGTTCGACCGGTCGATGGACACCGCCCCGGTGGCCCGCATGACCGGGGCCAGCGGACCACGGAAGAACTCCTGCTTGACCATGATGCGCGGCTGCCGGCCCTGGCTCCACGCGAGGAGCAGGGAGAAGACCCAGTCCCAGTTGGACGTGTGCGGGGCGCCCACCACGATGCCGTGCGAGGGCAGCGTCCCCACGGTGCGCCAGCGCACCAGGCGCAGGACGGTGCGGGCGAGACGGGGGCGGACCACCATGCGGGACATGGGCGCAGGCTACTGGTGCCCGGCGCCTGACCCGTGGCGCCGAAACCGGGGTGAGCCCCCTCCGGTCGGGCCGATAGCATCGAGGCGTCCGCTCATCGAACTGAGCACCGCCGATACAAGGAGCACCCCGTGTCCGAGATCAAGGTCGTCCGCACCCACGCTGGTCAGCGTGAGGAGCAGACCCTGACGACGGGCACCAAGGCCTGGGAGCTCTTCAAGGACGACGCCGACGTCATCGCGGCCCGCGTCGGCGGCGACCTCCGGGACCTGGCCCACGTGCTGCAGGACGGCGACGAGGTCGAGGGCGTCGAGATGAGCAGCAAGGACGGTCGCGACATCCTGCGGCACTCGACGGCCCACGTGATGGCCCAGGCCGTCCAGCAGCTGTGGCCCGAGGCCAAGCTCGGCATCGGCCCGCCGGTGACCGACGGCTTCTACTACGACTTCGACGTCGCGACCCCGTTCGTCCCCGAGGACCTGGTCAAGATCGAGACCGCGATGCGCAAGATCATCAAGGCCAACCAGCGCTTCGAGCGTCGCGTCACCACCGACGCCGCCGCGATCGACGAGCTCCAGGACGAGCCCTACAAGCTCGAGCTCATCGGTCTCAAGGGCGGCGCCGGCGCCGACGACACCGAGGGCGCCGACGTCGAGGTCGGCGGCGCCGAGCTGACCATCTACGACAACATCGGCCGCGACGGCCAGGCGGCCTGGTCCGACCTGTGCCGCGGTCCGCACCTGCCGACCACCAAGCGCATCCCGGCCTTCAAGCTGATGYGCACCGCGGCGGCCTACTGGCGCGGGGACGAGAAGAACAAGCAGCTCCAGCGGATCTACGGCACCGCCTGGGAGGACAAGGAGGCGCTGGAGGAGCACCTCCACCGCATCGAGGAGGCGGAGCGTCGCGACCACCGCAAGCTCGGCCGTGACCTCGACCTGTTCAGCTTCCCCGACGAGATCGGCTCGGGCCTGGTGGTCTTCCACCCCAAGGGTGGCGTGATCAAGCGGGTCATGGAGGACTACGTCCGCCAGCGCCACATCGAGGAGGGCTTCGACTACGTCGGCACCCCGCACATCAGCAAGGAGGGACTCTTCCACACCTCCGGGCACCTGCCGTACTACAAGGACACGATGTTCCCGCCGATGGAGTTCGAGGGGTCGGACTACTACCTCAAGGCGATGAACTGCCCGATGCACAACCTCATCTTCCGCAGCCGCGGACGGTCCTACCGCGAGCTGCCGCTGCGGCTCTTCGAGTTCGGCAGCGTCTACCGCTACGAGAAGTCCGGTGTCGTGCACGGCCTGACCCGCGTGCGCGGGCTCACCCAGGACGACAGCCACTCCTACGTCACCCCCGAGCAGGCCCCGGCGGAGGTCGAGCACCTGCTCGACTTCGTGCTCGGCCTGCTGCGCGACTTCGGGATCGACGACTTCTACCTCGAGCTCTCGACCCGCGACGACTCCAAGCCCGACAAGTTCGTGGGCACCGACGAGGACTGGGCGACCGCCACCAAGGTCCTCGAGGACGTGGCCGTGGACTCCGGACTCGAGCTGGTTCCCGACCCTGGCGGGGCGGCGTTCTACGGCCCCAAGATCTCGGTCCAGGCCCGGGACGCCATCGGCCGCACCTGGCAGATGTCGACCATCCAGTACGACTTCAACCAGCCCAAGGGCTTCGGGCTCGAGTTCGCGGCCGCCGACGGCTCGCGCCAGCAGCCGGTGATGATCCACTCCGCGAAGTTCGGCTCCCTGGAGCGCTTCTTCGGCGTCCTGGTCGAGCACTACGCCGGCGCCTTCCCGCCCTGGCTCGCGCCCGTCCAGGTCCAGGCGATCCCGATCGCCGAGCGGCACAACGACTACCTGTACGACGTCGCGCGGCAGATGAAGGTGGCCGGGCTGAGGGTCGAGGTCGACGACTCCGACGACCGGATGCAGAAGAAGATCCGCAACGCGCAGCTGCAGAAGGTGCCGTTCATGATGATCGCCGGCGACGACGACGTCGAGAAGGGCGCTGTGTCGTTCCGCTACCGCGACGGGCGCCAGGACAACGGCGTACCCCTGGAGGAGGCCATCGCCCGCGTGCAGCAGGCGGTCGCCTCCCGTGAGCAGGTCTGACCGCGCCGTGCCGGATCCCGACGGCCTGACCCGGCTGTGGACGCCGTACCGGATGGCCTACGTCCGCTCGGACACGACCGCCGACGGGTGTCCCTTCTGCCGGATCCCTGAGGGTGACGACGAGGACAGCCTCGTCGTCGCCCGCGGCGGGTCGACGTACGCCGTGCTCAACCTGCACCCCTACAACCCCGGCCACCTGATGGTGCTGCCCTACCGGCACGTCGCGGACCTCGAGGACCTGACCGACCAGGAGTCGCGCGAGCTGATGGCCATGACCCAGCGGGCGATCCGCGCCATCCGCAGTGTGAGCGACCCGCACGCCTTCAACGTCGGCATCAACCTCGGCGGCCCGGCCGGGGGGTCGCTGGCCGACCACCTGCACCAGCACGTCGTCCCGAGGTGGTCCGGGGACGCCAACTTCATCACCGTGATCGGCGGGACCAAGACCCTGCCCCAGCTGCTCGAGGACACCCGCGCCCTCCTCGCGGAGGCCTGGCTCGACTGACTAGCGCCCCGGCGCGAGGCCGTGCGGGTACTCCGCGGCGCGTCCCTGGAAGGACAGGATCGCGGGGTTCTGGATGCGGCCGTCCCGGATCTCGATGGCGCGGCTGATGGTCTCGTTGGCGTCCCACGCGTCCGGACCCGACAGCACGGTCTCCAGGAACGGGCGCAGGGCCTCGCTGTTCTCCCAGGTGGCCGAGTTCCACAGGTACGACGGGCTGTGGTCGACGGCGTAGTAGTGGACGCGGTCGCCCACGGTGAACATCGGGTCGTCGAAGGTCGTCGGGACGGCCCACGAGAAGCCCATCCCCTCGTCGCACGACACGTCGACGATGAGGCTGCCCTGCCGGAACGCCGCGAGGTCCTCGGTCCGCAGGTAGGTGAGCGGCGCGGCCGGGTCCTGGAGCGTGCAGTTGACGACGATGTCGTTCTCGGCGAGGTAGGCGGCCAGGGGCTCGCGGCCCCGGTCGGTGATCACGTGGCTCACGGACGGGTCGTGCGGGTCGCGGTCGAACTGGCGGATCCGCACCGAGTGGATGGGGGAGCCGACGGCCGCGACCCCACGGTTGGTGAGCACGGCGACCTCGCTGACGCCGTGGGCGTTGAGCGCGGTGACCGCGCCGCGGGCGGTGGCACCGAAGCCGATCACCACGGCGCTGAGCCGACGACCGTAGGTGCCGGTGATGCCGACGAGCTGCATCGCCTGCAGCACCGAGCAGTAGCCCGCGAGCTCGTTGTTCTTGTGGAAGACGTGCAGCCCGAAGCGGCCGTCCACCGTCCAGTGGTTCATCGCCTCGAAGGCGATCAGGGTGAGCTCCCGGTCGATGGCCAGCTGGGTCAGCTCGGGGTCCTGCACGCAGTGCGGCCAGCCCCAGAGGACCTGGCCGGGCCGCATGGCCGCCACGTCCTCGTGCTGGGGCTTCGGCAGGACCACCACGTCGGAGCCGGCGATGATCTCGTCGCGGGACGCGAAGCCGGCCACGTGCTCGGCCAGCTCCGCGTCCGAGCGCCCGAAACGCTCGCCGTACCCGTGCTCGAGGGTGATGCGCCCCGCGATCGCGGGGTCGAGGCGCGACAGGTGCTCGGGGTGCAGCGGGAGCCGGCGCTCGTTCTCCTTGGCGGACGTCCCGATGACGCCGAGGCTGAGGAGGCTCACTTCTTCTTGGGGGCCAGGCCCTCGACGGCGGTGCTCGTCCCCGCGGCCTTGGCGTGCTTGTCGGCCCGCTTCTCCTTGATGGACTTGCCGGACTTCTTCGTCATTCCTTGCCGTGGCGACTTGTCGCTCATCGGGGCTCCCTGGTCGGAAGCCTGGATGGCTCCGTGGTGCCACAGTACGCCGCCCCGCTAGCGTGGGCGCCGTGGACGACTCCCGTGTGCTGCTCCCCGATGTCGACGTCGCCAGGATCCTGGTCGAGGAGGCGGGTGCGCTGGCCCAGGCCATGCTCCGCAGCGGCCTGCAGGCGGAGACCAAGACGCACGTCTCCGACATCGTGACCGCCGCCGACAAGGCGGCCGAGGCGCACGTCGTGGAGACCCTGCGACGACTCCGGCCCGACGACGCCGTCGTGGGGGAGGAGGGCACCGACGTGTCCGGCACCAGCGGAGCCACCTGGGTGATCGACCCCGTCGACGGCACCTACAACTTCCACCGTGGGCTCGACTGGTGGTGCAGCGCCGTGGCCCTGCTCGACGGCGACGAGCTCGTGCTGGGGGCGGTGCACCACCCGGCCTCGGGCGACGTCTTCGTGGGCGGGCCGCGGCTGCCCACCACGGTCCGGGGGCAACGACTCGCCTCGCTGGCCGACCGGCCGCTGGCCGAGTCGTGCGCGACGACGTACCTCCACCCGCCGTTCTACGACGGCGAGATCGGCGCGGCCTTCCAGCGTGCCGTCTCCGGGGTGGCGACCTTGCGGATGATGGGCTCGGGGACCATGGACGCGGTCGCGATCGCCCAGGGCCGGTGCGACGTCCTCTTCCAGCACACGGTGCCCGACTGGGACCGGCTGCCGGGCGCCGCGATCATCCGCGGCGTCGGGGGCGAGTCCCGGGTGGTGCACGCGGCCGGGGTCGACTGGCACGTCGCCGGGGTGCCCACGGCGGTGGCCGAGGTCTGCGCGGCCCTCGTCGCCGAGTAGCCTCGCCGCTGTGGAGAAAGACAACGGGCCCCGTCCGAACGTGCTGAGCCAGTCGGTCCTGGACCGGTTCAAGGGGTTCTGGCAGGGCGTCGTCCTCGCGCCCGTCGTGCGGCTCTTCGTGCGGATGGGCATCAGCCCCGACGCCGTCACCGTGGTCGGGACCGTGGGCGTGAGCGCGGGAGCGCTCATCTTCTTCCCGCAGGGCATGCTCTGGCAGGGCGTGCTGTTCATCACCGTCTTCGTCTTCAGCGACCTCATCGACGGCCAGATGGCCCGCACGATGGGGCGCACGGACCGCTTCGGCGCCTTCCTCGACTCCACCCTCGACCGCATCGCTGACGGCGCCATCTTCGCAGGGCTGGCGCTGTACTTCGCGTGGGCGGCCGAGGACCGTCTCTACCTGTGCCTGGCGCTGGTCTGCCTGGTGATGGGCTCGGTGACGTCGTACGCGCGCAGCCGTGGCGAGGGGCTGGGCTTCAACGCCAAGACGGGCATCGCGGAGCGGGCCGACCGGCTGGTGGCGATCCTCGTGCTGACCTTCTTCGGCGACGTGCTCGACCTGCCGATCCTCTACGAGGTGGCCCTGTGGCTGCTCGCGGTCGCGAGCACCGTGACGGTGCTGCAGCGGGTGCTGCTGGTCCGCCGCCAGGCCCTGGCCGAGATCGCCCCGGAGGGTCCCGCGCAGCCCTGATCCACCGCACTGCGCAGGGCCCGGTCCCGACGTGGGGTCCGCCGTGTCGCCGTCCTAGGATTGAGCCATGTCCGACTCCCCGCAGGCCCCCGCCACCGGCACCTCGCGCGTCAAGCGCGGCATGGCCGAGATGCTGAAGGGCGGCGTCATCATGGACGTCGTCACCGCCGACCAGGCCAAGATCGCCGAGGACGCCGGCGCCGTCGCCGTCATGGCCCTCGAGCGGGTCCCCGCCGACATCCGCGCCCAGGGTGGCGTGTCCCGGATGAGCGACCCCGACATGATCGACTCGATCATCGAGGCCGTCTCGATCCCGGTCATGGCCAAGGCTCGCATCGGCCACTTCGCCGAGGCCCAGGTCCTGCAGTCCCTGGGCGTCGACTACATCGACGAGTCCGAGGTGCTGACCCCGGCCGACTACGCCAACCACATCGACAAGTGGCACTTCACCGTGCCGTTCGTGTGTGGTGCCACCAACCTCGGCGAGGCGCTCCGGCGCATCACCGAGGGGGCCGCCATGATCCGCTCCAAGGGCGAGGCCGGCACGGGCGACGTCTCCAACGCCGTCATGCACATGCGCACCATCGGCGCCGAGCTGCGCCGCCTCCACGGCCTGTCCGAGGACGAGCTGTACGTCGCGGCCAAGGAGCTCCAGGCGCCGTACGAGCTGGTCAAGGAGGTCGCCGGGACGGGCAAGCTCCCCGTGGTCCTGTTCACCGCCGGCGGCATCGCCACCCCCGCTGACGCGGCGATGATGATGCAGCTCGGCGCCGAGGGTGTGTTCGTCGGGTCGGGCATCTTCAAGGCCGGCAACCCCGCCCAGCGGGCCGAGGCGATCGTCAAGGCCACCACGTTCTTCGACGACCCCGACGTCGTCGCCAAGGTCAGCCGCGGCCTCGGCGAGGCCATGGTCGGCATCAACGTCGACGAGATCCCGCAGCCGCACCGGCTCTCCGAGCGCGGTTGGTGAGGTCCCGCGCGCGTGTCCGTGGCGGTCGCGGGGGAGTCCCCCGCGACGCACGGGACTGACACGTCCGGGCTACTCGGGGGCCACTGGTCCAGACCGGTCGGACGGGTGGGTGACACGGCAAGGTAAAGGGTCTTCCACGGGCGGTGAAACGCTCCAACTCTTTGGCGCGGAGGCGGGTCGAGGCCCGTCAAGGTTCTGTCAAGAGGTTCCGGACTCGGGCCTCGCACAGACCTCATCGAAGCCCAAAGGATCCTCCCCATGAAGAACACCACCAAGGGTGCTTTCGCCGCCTCCGCCGCCGCCGTCCTGCTGCTCGGCGGTGCGGGCTCGCTGGCCTACTGGAGCGACGCCGAGACCATCCAGGGCGGCGACGTCACGGCCGGCAACCTGTCGCTGGACGCCCCCTCGTGCGACGCGACGTGGAAGTACGCCACCGGCAAGGCCGGCGCCGGCAGCACCGTCGTGCGCTTCGTGCCGGGCGACGTGATCACCAAGAAGTGCACCTTCGTCGTGCGCGGCTCGGGCGACAACCTGGCGGCCACGCTGACGACGCCCGCGACCTACAACATCGGCACGGGCGACGTGTCGGCCACGGTCGCTGCGGCGTACACGCTCGGCACCACGGCGATCGGCAACTCGGCCCAGGTCACCTCCGCCGACAACGGCAAGACCGTCACCGCGACCCTCACCGTCACGTTCCCCTACGGCACGGCCGAGACGGGCTCGCCGGCGGTCAACACCAACAGCTCGCAGGGCGACACCGCGGTGCTCAACGACATCGCCGTCTCGCTCGTCCAGAACAACCCGAACGCCTGATCCGCGGATCCGGGACCCGAGTCGATGAGGGCCGTACTGGGATGGACCGGCCAGGTGTTCGCCTGGCTGGTCATCCTGGCCGTGGTGGCGGTGCTGGCCGTGGCCGTGCTGGTCCCGCGGCTCGGCGGCGCGACGCCGTACACGATCCTCACCAGCTCCATGGAGCCCGGCATGCCGCCGGGCACCCTCGTGGTGGCCCGGCCCGTCGACCCGTCCGAGATCTCGGTCGGCACGGTGATCACCTACCAGCTCGAGTCCGGCAGGCCCACCGTCGTGACCCACCGCGTCGTTGCCGTCGGCGTCGATTCCACCGGTGAGCTGCGCTTCACCACCCAGGGGGACGCCAACAGCACCCCCGACGCCGCCACCGTGCGTCCCGTGCAGGTCCGTGGCGAGCGCTGGTACGCCGTGCCGCAGCTCGGCCGCCTCAACACGCTCCTCAACGGCCACGAGCGACAGCTGCTCGTGTACGCCGCCGCCGCGCTGCTCCTCGGCTACGCGGGCTGGCAGTTCCTCGCCGCCCTCCTCACCCGGCTGCGCCGCCGCGCAGCGACGGGCGCGGTCCCGGGACAGCCCGCGTGACGGGACTGGTCGCCACCCGCGCTCCGGCCCCCTCGCCGCCGGTAGCCTCACCGGCATGGCTCGGGTGCTCGCAGGGGCACGACGCCGTCGGCTCCCGGCAGGCGTCGGTCGTGCGACGGCCCGGTGAGCGCCGGGTGCTGGGCTCGGTGCGCGTGCGTGCCGCCCTTGCCCTCGGTGTCCTCGTCGCCCCCCTCGGCGTCAACACGATGGCCTACTGGTCCTCCCGCGTCGTCATCGCGCCGGGCGCCGTCCAGGCCGGCACCTTCGACCTCAAGGTCAACGGCGGCGACCAGCAGGTCCCCCTCGGCCTCGACGTCGTCGACATGGCGCCGAACACCTCCACGGCCGCGGTGGTCACGCTGAGCAACGCGAGCAGCGGCGACAACGCGGTCATGACCTACACGGTCGACGCCACCACGGTGGACACCGCGCCCACCGGCACGGGGGCCGCGCTGACCGCGAAGGTCACGACCGCCTCCGCCGTCACCACCTCGGGCACCGGCAAGACGTGCCAAGGGACGGTCGTGCCCTCGTCGTCGTCCTTTGCCGGGACGCTGGTCGGCACGCCTCAGGCGCTGCCGTCCGGCCAGAGCCGGACCCTGTGCATCCAGGCCAACCTGGGACCGACCGCCCCCGCCGGCGGCCGGACCACGATCACGGTGACGTTCAAGGCCGTGCAGAAGGACCCCAACCCGTGACGATCGACATCTCGCCCGCCCCCGCCCGGTCGGCGTCGCGCGACCTGCACCGGGTCGCGGACGTCGCGCTGACGGTCGCGGCCGTGCTCGGCGGGCTGTCGCTCGTCGCCGCGCTGGTCCTGGCCGTCGCCGGCATGACGCCGCTCGTCTTCACCTCCGGCTCGATGGGGCCCGCGATCCCGGCCGGGTCGCTGGCGCTGGCCCGCTCCGTGCCCGTCGAGGACCTGCGGGTCGGTGACGTCGTGTCGGTGCCGGACCTCCAGGGAACCCGGGTCACCCACCGTGTCGTCGCCATCGACGACGCCGGCCTGACCCTGCAGGGGGACGCCAACCTCACGGCGGACGCCGGTGCGTACGACGTGGTGGACGCCGATCGCGTGCTGCTGTCGGTGCCGCACGTGGGGACCGCCCTGGCTGCCGCGACCGGACCCGTCGGGCGCGGTGCGCTGCTCGGGGTGGCCGCGGTCCTCCTGCTCGTCCTGGTCCGGCCGCGGTCCGGGTCGCGACCGTCGCGGTCCGAGTCCGTCGCGGTGCTCGCCGCCCTGGCCACCGTGGCCGGCGTCGGGGTGGGGGTCGCCCGGGCACCGGAGGGGACGACGGCGTTCTGGACCGACACCGCGAGTGCGTCCAGCCAGATCTCCGTGGTCAAGGCCTCGTCGCTGCCCGAGAAGCCGGTCCTGACGGGCTGCGCCCGACAGGGGAGCGGGGCCTCCCTGACCTGGACGTCGACGTCCGACCCGACCAGCTTCCAGATCCGCTACCAGGGCCCGACCACCGAGACGCCCGTCGGCGGCGCGGCCCGGACCGCGGCGACCGTCAACGCCAACCTCCACAACTCGGTCGGCGAGATCTGGGTCGTGGCGATCACGGGCGGGCTCGAGTCGGAGTCGAACCACTTCCGCTACAGCGGCAACGGCAGCGGCGCGAGCTGCGTCGCCGTCCGGTAGTCCTCCTTCAGCGCAGCGCGGTCGTGACGACCGCCGCCGCGTCCGCGAAGCCGTAGGCCGCCCGGTCGGACAGGTCCGGCCGGCCGAGGCGCACCACGAGGGTCCGCGAACGCGGGTCGACGAGGAGCACCTGGCCGCCGAGACCCAGGGCGGCGTACGTGGAGCGCGGCGCCTGCGGTGCCAGCTGCCCGGCCACCGGCGTCAGGGGCTGGCCCTGCGCGTCGACCGGGTCGGTGGCGCCGCGCAGCGGACCGGGACGGTTGAGCCACCACAGCAACCCGTAGGCCGCGTTGTGCGGGGTCGACGACCTGCCCACCGACGCGCTCACGTAGCCGCGCGACAGGATCCGCTGCCCGTCCACCGCTCCCCGGCCCAGGTACAGCCGGCCGAAACGGGCCAGGTCCAGGCAGGTGGTCTGCAGGCCGAAGAAGACCGACGTCGAGCGGCCGCTGGCGTCGCGCCCCATCCGGGTGTGCGTCATCCCCAGCGGGGCGAACAGCCGTCGGGCGGCGAACCGGTCGACCGGCGTCCCGGTGGCGTGGCGCAGCACCGCCTCCAGCACCTGGATCGCCGCGTTGTTGTAGGCCCACGTGCTGCCCGGCGGGTACTGCTGGGGCAGGTCCACGGCGTACCGGGTGCGGTTGCGGGCCTGCACGAGAGCGCCGTAGTCGGAGTCCATGGACCAGAACCGGCCGCTGTCGTTGGAGAGCAGGTTGCGCACGGACACGCCCTCCGAGGCGGTGCCGCGCCACTGCGGGACGTAGCGCGAGACCCGGTCGTCGAGACGCAGCGACCCGTCGCGCACGGCGATCCCGACCAGGGCGCTGGTGACCGACTTGGTGATGGAGAAGACCTCGCGGGGGGTCGTGCGCGCCTGGCCCCAGTTCCAGTCCCGCGCGAGCCGGCCGTCGCGGACCACGGCGTAGCAGGTCGAGTCCGCGGTCCTCGCCTCGGCGGCCAGCGCCTTCAGCCTGGCGGGACGCAGCCCCAGGGCGGCTGGGCTCGCCGTGGCCCACCCGTCCACGCGGTCCCGCGGCGGCGACGCGAGGACGGCCGGGGCGCTCCCGAGGACGAGCAGGGCGGACACGGCCGCCGCGGCGACGGCGGTGGCACGGGAGGGCCTCATGCGGGCGAGGATACGGACCTCACCGGTCCGTAGGATCCTCGCTCGTGAACCAGACGATCGGGGTCCTCGCCCTCCAGGGCGACGTGCGCGAGCACCTGCGGGCCCTCACCGCGTGCGGCGTGACCGCGACCGCCGTACGACGACCGGCCGAGCTCGCCGCCGTGGACGGGCTGGTCCTCCCGGGCGGGGAGTCGACCACGATGATCAAGCTCGCCCGGATCTTCGAGCTCCTCGAGCCCCTGCGGGCACGCGTCGCCGAGGGCCTGCCGGTCTTCGGCACCTGCGCCGGGATGATCCTGCTGGCCGACCGGGTCCAGGACGGGGCACCGGGCCAGGAGACGGTCGGCGGCCTGAACGTGACCGTGCGCCGCAACGCGTTCGGCCGGCAGGTCGACTCCTTCGAGGAGGACCTCCACGTGGAGGGGATCGACGACCCCGTGCACGCCGTCTTCATCCGCGCACCGTGGGTCGAGGAGGTCGGTCCCGGTGTCGAGACGCTGGCGCGCGTGGCCGCCGGACCGGCCGCCGGTAGGATCGTCGGCGTTCGCCAGGGTCACCTGATGGCGACCTCCTTCCATCCGGAGGTCGGCGGGGACACGCGGGTCCACGAGCTGTTCGTGGACCTGGTGCGCAGGCACTGACCGCGCGGACCACGCCGTACTGCTCCGGAGAAGAAGAGGGACCCATGTCTGGCCACTCCAAGTGGGCGACCACGAAGCACAAGAAGGCCGCGATCGACGCCAAGCGCGGCAAGCTGTTCGCCAAGCTCATCAAGAACATCGAGGTGGCGGCCAAGCAGGGCGGCCCCGACCCCACCGGCAACCCGACGCTCTTCGACGCGATCCAGAAGGCCAAGAAGAGCTCGGTCCCCAACGACAACATCGACCGCGCCCTCAAGCGCGGCTCCGGTGCCGAGGCGGGCGGCGCGGAGTACTCCACGATCATGTACGAGGTCTACGGCCCGGCCGGCGTGGCCATCCTGGTGGAGTGCCTCACCGACAACAAGAACCGCGCGGCCATGGAGGTCCGGACCGCGGTCACCCGCAACGGCGGCACCCTGGCCGACCCGGGATCGGTGTCGCGGCTCTTCGCCCGCAAGGGCGTCGTCGTGGTGCCCAAGGCCCAGGAGACGCGCGAGGTGTCCGAGGACGACGTCCTCGAAGCCACCCTGGACGCGGGGGCCGAGGAGGTCAACGACCTCGACGAGGCGTTCCAGGTGCAGTCCGAGGCGACCGACGTGGTCGAGGTGCGCACCGCGCTCCAGGCCGCCGGCATCGACTACGACTCGGCCGACGTGGAGTTCGTGGCCAGCATGGAGATCCCGGTCGGCGACAGCGACTCCGCGGGCAAGGTCTTCCGCCTCGTCGACGCGCTCGAGGACCTCGACGACGTGCAGAACGTCTTCACCAACGTCGACGTCCCCGACGAGGTCCTCGCCCAGCTCGAGGACGCCTGACTCGCGCGTGCGGCAAAGTCCCCGCTCAGGCGGGGAGTTTGCCACCTCGTGACGGTTGCAACGGTCACACAGCGCAGGACTCGCCCACCCAGTGCGGGTCGTTCGCCCGGTTCCGGCGTGTCGGGACCGGGCCGGACCGTCCGCGACCGTAGCGTGGCCGTACGAACAGATGTTCGGACGACCCGACGTGACGACGGTGAGGAGACCGGTCCCATGCGCGTGCTCGGCATCGACCCCGGCCTCACCCGCTGCGGGGTCGGCGTGGTGGAGGGCTCCCTCGGCCGACCGCTGAGCCTCGTCGACGTCAACGTGCTGCGCACCAGCGCGGGCGTCCCGGTGGCCGAGCGGCTCGTGACCATCGAGAAGGGCCTCGACGCCTGGCTCGACGAGTTCCGGCCGGACGCCGTGGCGGTGGAGCGCATCTTCGCCCGATCCGACGTCAGCACCATCATGGGCACCGCCCAGGCCAGCGGCATCGCGCTGGTGGTCGCGGCCCGCCGGGGCCTGCCGGTCGCGATGCACACGCCCAGCGAGGTCAAGGCCGCCGTGTCCGGCAGCGGGCGCGCCGACAAGGCGCAGGTCACCGCGATGGTGACCCGCATCCTGCGCCTCGACGCGCCCCCCAAGCCCGCCGACGCCGCCGACGCACTGGCCCTGGCCATCACCCACATCTGGCGCGGCAGCGCCCAGGCACGCATCGACGCCGCGCTCGCCGCGGCCGGGAGGAAGCAGTGATCGCATTCGTCCGCGGCGAGGTCGCCGCCGTCACGCTGACCAGCGCCGTCCTCGAGGTCGGCGGCGTCGGGCTCGAGCTGATGTGCACGCCGGGCACGCTGGCCACGTTGCGCGTCGGSCACCAGGCGATGCTGCCCACGAGCATGGTCGTCCGCGAGGACTCGCTGACCGTCTTCGGCTTCCTCGACGAGGACGAGAAGCAGGCCTTCGAGCTCGTCCAGACCGCGTCCGGCGTGGGGCCCAAGCTCGCCCAGGCGATGCTCGCGGTGCTCACGCCCGACGACCTGCGCCTCGCGGTCGCCACCGAGGACGTCAAGACCCTCACCCGGGTGCCGGGCATCGGCCAGAAGGGCGCCCAGCGCATCATCCTCGAGCTCCGCGACCGGATCGGTCCGCCGGTCGGTGCGAGCGGGCGTACGTCGTCCGCCGTGGTCGTCGACCCGTGGCGCGACCAGGTCCAACAGGGCCTGGTCGGCCTCGGCTGGTCGGCCAAGGAGGCCGACAAGGCCATCGAGGCGGTCTCCGACCAGGCCGGCGCGAGCCCCGACGTCCCCGCCCTGCTCCGTGCCGCGCTGCGCACGCTGAGCAAGGCCTGAGGGGACGTCCGCGATGCCGATCGACTGGGACGACACCGACGAGGGCGACCTCGACGTCTCCGAGGCGGACCTGACCCCGGCGGAGGCCGCCCACTTCCGCCGCCTCACCGACGCGGACGCCGACGGCGACGAGCGAGCAGTCGAGGCGGCCCTGCGTCCCAAGAGCCTCGACGAGGTCGTCGGCCAGACGCGGGTGCGCGACCAGCTCGGGCTGGTGCTCGAGGCGGCGCGCCGGCGGGGCAAGGCTCCTGACCACGTGCTGCTGTCGGGGCCTCCCGGCCTCGGCAAGACCACGCTGGCCATGATCATCGCCGGGGAGATGTCGTCGCCGCTGCGCCTGACCAGTGGGCCCGCCATCACGCACGCCGGCGACCTCGCCGCGATCCTCTCGGGACTCAACGAGGGCGACGTGCTCTTCGTCGACGAGATCCACCGGATGTCGCGCCCGGCGGAGGAGATGCTCTACATGGCGATGGAGGACTTCCGGGTCGACGTCGTCATCGGCAAGGGCCCCGGCGCCACCGCGATCCCGCTGGAGATCCCCCCCTTCACCCTGGTGGGCGCCACGACCCGCGCCGGGCTGCTGCCCGGTCCGCTGCGCGACCGCTTCGGCTTCACCGCCCACCTCGAGTTCTACGAGCCGCACGAGCTGGACCTCATCGTGCACCGCTCGGCGGGCCTGCTCGGCGTCGAGCTCACCCCCGAGGGGTCCTCGGAGATCGCCTCCCGGTCTCGGGGGACACCCCGCATCGCCAACCGCCTGCTGCGCCGGGTGCGGGACTTCGCCCAGGTGCGTGCCGACGGCGTGGTGACCCTGCCGGTCTCCCGCTCGGCCCTCGAGCTCTACGAGGTGGACGAGTCCGGCCTCGACCGGCTCGACCGTGCCGTGCTCGACGTCCTGTGCCGCCGCTTCGGGGGAGGTCCCGTCGGGGTCGCCACCCTGGCGGTCGCCGTGGGCGAGGAGCGCGAGACGGTCGAGGAGGTCGCGGAGCCGTTCCTGGTCCGCCTCGGCCTCCTGGCCCGTACGCCGCGCGGCCGGGTCGCCACCCAGGCCGCGTGGCGCCACCTCGGCCTGTCGATGCCCGCCGGCGCCGGCATCGAGGGCTCGTTGTTCGACGACATGTGACGCGGCTCCCACCCCGGCACGTACACTCCACCGTTGGTCCGCCCCGAGCACGTCAGATGCTCGTGAGGATCGCCGTCTCACTCCCTGACTCGCGAGGTACTCGACCGTGACGGAGCTCGTCTCCTTCCTGCCCCTGGTGGCCATTGCCGTTCTCTTCTGGCTGATGGTGATTCGCCCCGCCTCCCGCCGCCAGAAGAACCTGGCTCGCATCCAGTCCGCCCTGCAGCCGGGGCAGCGCGTGATGCTGACCTCCGGCATCTTCGGGTCCGTGGTGTCCGTCGTCGACGACCGCGTCCGGGTGGAGATCGCCCCCGGCGTCGTGGTCGAGGTCGTCCGGCCCGCGATCGGCTCGGTCGAGGACGCGCCCGAGGACGACGGCCCCGGCCTGCCGCCCACCACGACCGAGGGCGAGGCCTGAGGTGGCGCGTCGCCCCCGGCCCGGTCGCACGCTCGTCGTCTTCTTCCTCGGGCTCCTGGTCGCCTACGGGCTCGTCGCGGTGGCCGGCACCTGGACCCCCAAGCTGGGTCTCGACCTCCAGGGCGGCACCCGCATCACCCTGATCGCCCAGGGTGACGTGTCCACCGACCGTCTGGCCGAGGCACGCGGGATCATCGAGGACCGGGTCAACGGCTCCGGGGTCTCCGAGGCCGAGGTGTCCACCCAGGGCAGCAAGTACGTCGTGGTGGAGATCCCCGGCGAGAGCCGTCGCGACCTCGTCGAGACGGTCAAGCGCCAGGCGCAGATGCGCTTCCGCGTCGTCGCCGCGCAGGCCGCGGGGACGGCCGGTGCCGGGACCGCGGGACAGGGGAGCGACCCCACCGTCCCGGGCACGCCCGACGGTGGCGCGGGCACCCAGCCGCAGGTCACCCCCTCGGGCAAGCCCAAGCCGGCGCCCAAGAAGCGCGCGCCCTACTCCTGGAGCGACCAGACCAGCAGCGAGTCGCCCAGCCCGAGCCCGTCCGGGACGACGACCCCGAGCCCCGCGCCCCAGCAGGGGGACGGTGGCACCGACGCCGGGTCGCAGAGCAACATCGACGACCCGCTGACGTGGATCGACAACCCCGACGCCGAGTCGCTGGCCGCCTTCGACGCCTTCACGTGCCCGACCGACGGCCAGCCCGCCGAGGTGGTCGACGACCCCGACAAGCCGCTGGTCACCTGCGACGAGTTCGGCCGCAAGTTCCTGCTGTCCAAGGCCATGATCGAGGGCACCGACCTCGCCGGCGCGAGCACGCGCACGCCGGACAGCCAGAGCGTCGAGTGGGGCGTCGACCYCGACTTCGACCGCCAGGGCACCGAGACCTTCGCGGAGATCTCGCGCGCGCTGGTCAACACCCAGAAGCTCTTCGCCATCGTCCTCGACGGCCAGGTCATCTCGGCGCCCACCATGAACGGCCTGATCCTGGACGGCAACGCCCAGATCACCGGCCAGTTCACCCAGGCCGAGGCCGACAGCCTCTCCACGAGCCTCAAGTACGGCGCGCTGCCCATCGCCTTCGAGAAGGACCCGCCGGTCGAGCTGGTGGGTCCGTCCCTGGCCGGCAACCAGCTCCAGGCCGGCATCACCGCCGGCCTCGTCGGGCTGCTGCTGGTGATGCTCTACTGCCTGGTCTACTACCGCGGGCTGGGCCTGGTGGTCATCGCGTCGCTGCTCGTGGCGGCCGCGCTGACCTACGCCATGGTCGTGCTGCTGAGCGAGGGCGCGGGCTTCACGCTCTCGTTGCCGGGCATCGCCGGCCTGATCGTCGCGGTGGGCATCACCGCGGACTCGTTCATCGTGTTCTTCGAACGGATACGCGACGAGATGCGTGACGGCAAGTCCATGCCGGTGGCCGTCGAGTCCGGCTGGGCCCGGGCCCGCAAGACCTGCCTGGCGGCCGACGGGGTCTCGCTGCTCGCGGCGGTGGTGCTCTTCGTCTTCGCCGCCGGCGTGGTGAAGGGCTTCGCCTTCACCCTGGGCCTCTCCACGATCATCGACCTGGTGGTCTTCTTCTGGTTCACCAAGCCGATGGTGTCCTACCTGGCCCGCTACCCGTTCTTCAACCGAGGGCACGCCCTGTCCGGCCTCAGCCGCGACACCCTGGGCCTCGAGCCCCGCACGGCAGGAGCGAACGCCTGATGGGCGCCTTCTCACGGCTCGGCAACGAGCTCTACTCCGGCAAGCGCTCAATCGACTTCGTCGGCCGGCGCTGGCTCTGGTACGCCGTCTCCGCGCTGATCGTGGCGGTGGCCGTCCTGGGCCTGTGGTCCAAGGGCCTCAACATGGGCATCGAGTTCACCGGGGGTGCGGAGTACCGCGTCTCGCTGCCGGCGGACCAGGTCACCCAGGACACCGCGGACGAGCTGCGCGTGGCGGTGGCCGGCTCCGGCGTCGACGCCGCCAGCTCCCCGGTCGTCACCACGTCGGGGTCCGAGGCGATCATCGTCCAGACCGAGCCCGTCGACACCGCGGAGAGCGAGCAGATCGTCACCACGATCCTCGACACCACGGGCGCGAGCGCCGAGGACATCTCCCAGACCGAGATCGGCCCCAGCTGGGGCAAGGAGGTCGCCCAGCGCTCGCTGCTCGGCCTGGCGGTGTTCCTGGTCCTGGTGGTGCTGTTCATCTGGGCCTACTTCCGCGAGTGGAAGATGTCGGTGAGCGCGATCGTGGCCCTGGCCCACGACGTGCTCATCACGATCGGCGTCTACGCCCTCTCCGGCTTCGAGGTCTCGCCGGCGACGGTGACCGGCATCCTCACCATCCTGGGGTTCTCGCTCTACGACACGGTGGTGGTCTTCGACAAGGTCCGCGAGAACACCCACGAGCTGAAGAAGTCGCGGCTCTCGTACGCCGAGGCGGCCAACCTGGCCGTCAACCAGACGTTGGTGCGCTCCATCAACACCTCGATCGTGGCCCTCATCCCGGTCGCGGCGATCCTCTACGTCGGCGTGGCACAGCTCGGCTCGGGGTCGCTCAAGGACCTCGCCCTGGCCCTCTTCGTGGGCATGGCGGCCGGTGCGTACTCCTCGATCTTCATCGCGACCCCGCTGCTCGTGCAGCTCAAGTCCGGCGAGAAGGACGTGGACCACGACGAGCGTCGGGCCGCGGCCC
>NZ_JBFUKA010000044.1:0-37520 GCF_056401085.1 Nocardioides sp. P4_G4 | reverse complement strand
GCCACTTTCCAGGCTCGGGGAATGTGGCTGACTCACCGCTCCCGCGGGCGGGGGTGGGGGCGGGGGTGGTGGGGTGGGTACGAGACGCCGGGGCCTCAGATGCTGCGGATCACCTTCGCCGGCGAGCCGACCGCCACGACACCGGAGGGCAGGTCCTGCACGACGACCGAGCCGGCACCGACGACCGTGTCCGCGCCGATGGTGACGCCGGGGCAGACGATGACGCCGCCACCGAGCCACACGTTGTCGCCGATGACGATGGGCTGCGCCGCCTCCCACTTGTCGCGGCGCGGGCCCGGGTCGATGGGGTGGGTGGCGGTCAGCAGCTGGACGCCGGGGCCGATCTGGACGTCGTCGCCGATCGTCACGGCGGCCACGTCGAGACTGACGAGACCCCAGTTGACGAAGGTCCGGGCACCGATCGTCGTCTGGTAGCCGTAGTCGCAGCGGAACGGCGGACGCACCTCGCTGTCCTCGCCGAAGGCGCCGAGCAGCTCGGTCAGCAGCGCGCGTCGCAGGTCGTGGTCGTTGGGGTCCGCGGTGTTGATCCGGTGGGTGAGCCCCTGGGCCCGTCGCGAGTCCTCGGCGATCATCGGGTCGTCCGCGATGTAGGGGTCACCGGCCAGCATCCGCTCACGCATCGTCCTGTCGTCACTCATGCCCGCCAACCTACGGGGTGCGGGGGTCCACACTGGGAGGACCAGCACGGCCCCGTCGTCCGGTCAGGAGCACCCCATGGACATCCGCACCTCAGCACTCGTCACGGGAGCGGTGCTCGCCGCCCTGGTCGCCGGCACCGGCACCGCGGCCACGGCCACGGCCACGGCCACGGCCTCGGGAGCCGACGGCCGCGGGTCCCGCTGCGCCCAGCCGGGTCCCTACGAACTCCCCCACGGGGGCCGGGCGGTCCACCTCCGCCCCGAGGACTTCACCACGCACATCGACCATCCCTACTGGCCGATGCGCCCCGGCACCACGTGGCGCTACACCGAGCGCGCGGGTCGCGAGGTCTCGACCGTGCGCGTGACGGTGACGCGACGCACCGAGCTCGTCAACTCCGTCCGCGCGCGGGTGGTCCACGACGTCGCCCGGTCCGAGGGGCAGGTCGTGGAGGACACCCGGGACTTCTACGCCCAGGACTCCGGCGGGAGCCTGTGGTACCTCGGCGAGCTCTCCCGGTCCTACGAGGACGGCCAGGTCGTCAGCACCGAGGGATCCTGGAGGTACGGGCGCGATGGCGCCCAGGCGGGCGTCATCCTCCCCGCCCGGCCGGTGGCCGGCTGCGGCTACCGCGAGGAGCACCGCGCCGGTGAGGCCGAGGACCGGGCCAGGATCCTCTCCACCTCGGAGACCCTCCGCACCCCGACCGGGCTCCACCGCGACGTCGTGCAGACCGCGAACACCACCCCGCTCGAACCGGACGTGCTGGAGAACAAGTTCTATGCCCGGGGCATCGGGCCGGTCCTCGAGCTGGACCTCTCGCCCGAGCGGGGCACTGCGGTGCTGACCCGCGTGACCCACCGCGCCCCGTAGGAACCGTCAGTTCACACCGGCGTACAGGACCACGACCGCCACCCAGACGACGGTGGCGAGCACGCTCACGAGGAGTCCGCCGCCAGCCGGGTGCGCAGCAGGTCGCTCAGCCGCTCGACCGACCCGTCCATGGCGTCGAGCTCGGCGGCGTCCACGAGCGGGCTGAGGCCGGCGGTGGTCCGGGCCAGGACCACCGGGGCCCCGCACTCCGCCACCGCCTCGGCCACGTCCGGCGGCATCTCGTCGAGGTGCAGCAGGTCCACGGGGCGACCGAGCGCGACCACCATCCGGTCCCATGCGGGCTTGCGCCGCACCCGGCCGTGGGTGATGTCGCACAGCGCGCAGTGGCGGGTGCCGCGCATCCTCCCCCAGACGTACGCCGCCTCACCGAGCAGGCCGCCCTCGGCGTCGTAGACGCCGACCAGGCTGGTCACGGGCGGGTCGCTCACGAGGTCTCCTGAAGGGGTGCGGCCGGACTGGGTCCGAGGCTAGCCCGCGTATCCGCTACCCGGTGTCCGCGACTCATGCGCACGTGCGCCAGTTACAGGTGCTGTCCTCCGGAGCGGTCGCGCACGTGCGCGACCGCCGGACCCCGACCCCATCCATACCGGCGCAGGTGCGCGACCTCCGTCGGGATCGTCGGACGGGGTGCGGCCGGACTCGGTCAGGGGTCGCGGTGCAGCGCCAGCCGGGTGACCCGGCTGCCCACGACCTCGGTGACCTCGAGCGCCCCGCCGTCCACCGCCACCTGCTCGCCGACCTCCGGGATGTGGCCGAGCAGGGCGATCACGTAGCCCGCGACGGTCTCGTAGCCACCGTCGCGCAGCACGATGCCGGTGGCCTCGGCGAAGTCGTCGAGGCTGGTGCGGGCGTCGACGTCGGAGGGGTCGCCGGACGGAGCGCGGTCGTCCACGTCGTACTCGTCACGGATGTCACCGATGAGCTCCTCGACGAGGTCCTCCAGGGTGACGATGCCGTCGGTGCCGCCGTACTCGTCCACCACGACGGCGAGGTGCACGCCCTCGTGCCGCATGGTCGCGACGGTCGGGAGCACGAGCTTGGTCCCGGGCAGCGTCAGGACCGGCCGGACGGCGTCGCGCACGAGCCGGTCGGGGGCCGCGTCGATCGCCAGCAGGTCGCGCACGTGCAGGAACCCGAGCACGTCGTCGAAGCCCTCCCCGCTCACCGGGTAGCGCGAGTAGGGCAGCTCGCGGACCACGGCGGCGGCCTGGGCCAGGGTCAGGTCACCGGCCACGAACGAGACGTCGGTGCGCGGGCGCATGACCTCCTTGATGCTCGTCTCGGTGGCCGCGAAGACGTCGCTGAGGATGCGCCGCTCCTCCTCCTCTAGGTCCACGTGGGTGGAGACCAGGTCGCGCAGCTCCTCCTCGGACAGCTGCTCGCTGGCGGCGTGCGGGTCACCGCCGAGCAGCCGGACCAGGGCGTTGGTGGACAGGGAGAGCAACCAGATGACCGGGCGCACCAGCGTCGCGAAGCGGTCGAGCACCGGAGCCACGGCCAGCGACACCGGCGCCGCCTTCTGCAGGGCCAGCCGCTTCGGGACCAGCTCGCCGAGGACCAGGGACAGGTAGGCGATGAGCAGGGTGAGCACGACCAGTGCGGTGGTCTGCGCCGCGTCCGCGCCGAGGCCGAGGTCCACGAGGTACGGCGCGAGGTCCGGCGCGAGCGTCGACCCGCCGTACGCCGCGGAGAAGAAGCCGGCGACGGTGACGCCGATCTGGACCGCGGCCAGGAAGCGGTTGGGGTCCCGGGCCACCTCGGCCACCCGGGCGCCGCGCGACCCGGTGCGCTCCATCGCCACCAGCTGGCTCTCGCGCAGCGAGACCAGGGCGATCTCGGTGGCGGCGAAGACGCCACCGACGAGGACGAACAGCAGGACCAGCCCGACGTTGAGCAGGGTCTGGGTGTCCATCAGGCGTGCCCACCCCCGCGGGCCGTGCGGCGGGACCGACCGGGGCGGGCGGGTCTGTACATGGTCGCCAGCGTACGGAGCGAGCGGCTACCGTCGGCGCGGTCGGTCAGCCGTCGAGGCGGGCCAGCTCGTCGGCGGTGAGCTCGAGGTCGGCCGCGGCGGCCGAGTCGCGCACCGACTCGGGACGCTTGGCCCCGGGGATCGGGATGACGCACGGCGACTGGGCCAGCTCCCAGGCGAGCGCGACCTGCTGGGCGCTGACGCCGCGGTCCTTGGCCACCTCGGCGAAGGCCGGGTGCTTGTCGGCCAGGCCCTTGGCGTCGTTGAGGCCACCGAGGGGGCTCCACGGCAGGAAGGCCAGGCCGAGCTCCTCGCACACGTCGATCTCGGGACGGCTGCTGAGGAACTTGGGGCTGAACTGGTTCTGCACGCTCACCAGCGCGTCGCCGAGCACGGCGTGGGCGGCGCGGATCTGCTGGGGGTCGGCGTTGGAGAGGCCGACGTGGGCGACCTTCCCGCTCGCGACGATCTCCGCGAGCGTGCCGATGACGTCGTCGTAGGACACGTCGGGATCGGGCCGGTGGTGCTGCCACAGCGCGATCTGCTCGACGCCGAGGCGCTCGAGGCTCGCGTCGACGGCCCCGCGCAGGTGGTCCGCCGTGCTGTCGGTGGCCCACTCGCCGCCGTCCTTGCGGACGTGGCCGCCCTTGGTGGCGAGCACCACGCGGTCGCGGGCACCGAGCTCGTCGAGCAGCGAGGCGATCAGGCGCTCGTTCTGGCCCTGCGCRCCGGCGCCGTCGTCACCGGGGCCGTAGGCGTCGGCGGTGTCGAAGAGGGTGACGCCCGCGTCGAGCGCGGCGGTGACGGTGTCGAGGAGCTGCTGGCGCGGCTGGGGGCCGCTCTGGTCGAAGGTCATCAGGCCGAGGCCGATGGCGCCGACCTTCTGCTGTCCGAGGGTTCGTGTCTGCATGTCCTCGACAGTACGGCGACCGCGATGGGCCGCCTCCACCCTCAGGGGCGCCGCGCCCGCAGCGTCGTACCGTCCGTGTAGGCGACCATCCGGTTGAAGACCGCGGTGGCCGCCATCGGCGACGTGCTCGGCAGGACCGGCGTGCCCTCCAGGTCGGCGAGCACGGCGGCCGAGGCCCGGGAGCCGACCGCCGCCCCGGCCTGCGCGGTGAGGACGGCCGCGTCGCGGACCACCCGGCCGTCGACCGACCAGAGCGCCTCGAAGGGGCGGTCGTCACCGACCGTGCCGTGGCCGGGCAGCTCGAAGGCCACCAGAGCCACCGCAAAGTCGGGCGCCTCGTGGACCACCACCCACTCGCGCAGCAGCGGGGACTCGGGCGGGAGGCCGACCGTCGCGGGGCGGGACTCGTCGTCGTGGGCGGCGAAGTCGGCCATCGCCACCGCTGCGCGGGCGGTGCGGGCCAGGTCCTCCCACCGGCGCCGTGACTGGCCGTAGTAGCGACCCCGCTGGAAGGTGCCGAGCAGGACGCCGCTCGACGACTGGGCCACCGCCTCGTCCTCGATGGCCCACGACAGCGCGAGCAGCGTGCGCTTGGTCAGCGTGTACGACGTCAGCTCGGGGTGGCGGCGGCTCAGGGCGGCGTACACCGACGCACTCTCCCCGAGCTGTCCGGAGCGGAGCGTCGCCGCGATGGCCTCCTCGAGGCGCAGACCGCGGTCGCGCTCCTCCACCACGCGCTGGACCGCGCGGGCGTCCTCGGCGGTGTAGCGCCGGTGCCCGCTGGGCAGCCGGACGGGCTCGGGGAACCCGAACCGCTGCTCCCAGGCCCGGACCAGCTGGGTGGAGATCCCGGCGTGCCGGGACAGCTCGCCGATGGTCATCAGCTCGTCGGACCCTTGCGGTGCGGCGACGCTCGTGTCCATACTCGCTCCATAACCTAAACAGTCTGTTGAAGTTCGTTGTGTAACTTCAGGCAGACCCTACAACACCTGGAGACTCACCATGACGCAGGACCAGACTGAACTCCGTGCCGACTCGGTCGTCGACTGGAGCGACCTCGGTCGCGAGATGTGGTCGTTCCTCACCGGCCGCCGGGCCGCGATCAACTACCAGTTCGTCGACATGGCCGTCGAGGTGCCGCGCGACACCGGCCCCAAGGCGCCGCGGGCCACCTGGAAGATCGACGGCACGCTGCGCATCTCGACCGACGACGACACCACCCGGGGTCCCGCACCGGAGGCGGCGTGACGACCCTGCGGACCCGCATCGAGGCGGACGTCTGCTTCCAGGTCGACGCCCCGGGCCGGGCTCCGGTCACGGGCTCGCTGCAGGGTCGGGGCAGCGCCCTGACCCTGCGGGTCAGCGACCCGTCGGCCTTCGCGGGCGGGGCGGACGCGGCCGGCCTGCGCCGGATCGCTGCCGAGCTCGCCGACCTGGGCGTCTCKGTGCAGGTGCGTGACGCGGACGACGTACCTCTGGTGACGCTGGGCAACGTGCGGTGCCCGTGGTGGCAGCGGCCCTTCACCCGCAGCGCCCACATGCGCGTCGCCGGACTGCGCGGGGTGGTGTCCGCGGGACGCGGGCGACTGCGTCAGGACGACGGAGCCCTCCCGGGTCCGGTGCTGGTGCCGCCGCTGACCCCGTTCCCGGTCGCCCCCACCTTCCTGCGGCGCCCGGTCCGCCGGGTCACCACGACCCACGACCCGGGCCGCGGCGGGCTCCCACGCCTGGTCGAGGTCCCCGGTGACGGCATCACCCGCACCAGTCACCCGGTGCACTGGCTCCAGGAGGACCGCGTCACCATCGGGTCCGACGCGGGCTGCGACATCGTGCTCCCCGGCCTGGCCCCGGTGCACGCCGAGGTGGTCCACGACGACGCCGACGAGTTCGTCGTCACCGCGATCGGCGACGCCGAGCTGCGGGTGCACGGTCGCCGGGTGGCGTCGTCGATCCTGCGGACGTCCTCCCGCATCGAGCTCGGGCCGGGTCCGCGCCGGATCCTGGCCTTCGTCCGCGAGGAGTACGCCGACCACGGTCGACCGCACGGAGGTCGCATCGGTGGGGAGCTCGGCCGCCAGCAGCCCCAGCCGCCGCGCGAACGGCTCCGGGTGGTCCCGGACCCCGATGACCCCGAGGACACCTAGCCCGCGCCGTCAGCCGCCGTTGCCCTCCTGTCGGACCAGCGCCAGCCGGTTGAGGAGCTCCTCCAACGCCTCCTCGAACTCGACCGCCGCCTTGTCCTCGGCGAGCTGCCGACGCAGCCGTGCGACCGTGGGAAAGTCCGAGAGACCCGGCTCGGACGGCTCCTCCAGGACGTCGAGTGGACCGACGTCCGCGCCGTGCGTGGAGACCTCGAGGAGCAGGTGGCCGAGCAGGAAGCTGGTGAAGGCGCGATAGCTCGCGACCGCGGCCTCGTCGGAGAACCCCTCGGACTCCAGACCGACCAGGAACGCCTCGACCCACTCCAGGCTGCGCAGCGGCGGGCGCAGCCAGGGCGCCTCGGGGGGGCGGGAGGCGACCAGCGGGAACGCCTTGGGGTGCGCGAGGGCCACCCGACGTACGCCGTGGGCGAGGCGCTGGACGAAGTCCTGCCAGCCGTCGGTGGGTCGGTCGAGGACCTCCTCGTCGGTGCGCATCCCCTCGACCAGCATGTCCACGAGGCCGTCGAGGAGCTCCTCCTTGCCGGAGACGTAGCGGTAGAGCGCCATGGCCTCGACCCCCAGCGCCTGGCCGAGGCGGCGCATGGTCAGGCCCGGCAGGCCCTGCTCGTCGATGAAGGTGACCGCGGCGTCCAGGATCAGCCCGCGGTCGAGCGGCGTGTGGCGGGAGGCGGGGGCCTCGCCGCTGACCAGCGCGGCGTCGRCGTCCTCCACGTCATCGGATGACGGCATCGCATCTCCTCTCGTCGCTCCCACCGTAGCCGCGGGGTGACGCCCGTGGTGCCGACCGGTCCGGCCATGATGGGTCCATGACCCATGGAGTCTCCTTCCCCGCCGACGCCGACGGCCGCCGCAGCACCACCCGGGCCGGGCGGTCCGTCGTGGCCGACGCCCTGCGCCCGGTCGACCCGGTCGGCGCCCTCGGTGCCGAGCAGGAGACGGCGTGGCGCAGCGGCTACGTGCTGCACTTCCGCCGCCTCGTCGAGGCGGGGATCGCGACCCCCGAGGCCTGGACCACGATCGCCGAGGCCGGGCTCGACGCCGTACGCCGCACGCTCGTCGTCGCCGCCCCGGACGGGACCGAGCACCCCCTCGACTCCCTGGCCACGGCGGAGGCGGTGCGCACCCTGGGCACCCACGAGGTGCTCGGGGAGGGTGAGCGCCAGGCCGAGCTCGTCGTGCCGTACCGGGGAGACGAGCTGCGCGGCGCCGGCCTGCGCGCCCAGCTCGCGGAGTGGGTCGCCCGCGGGGTCATGGAGCCGTCGGCCGCCGCCGCGGTCGAGGAGGTCGTCGACCACCCGGAGTGGCTGCGGCTCGAGGGCCGCACCGTGGCCGTCCTGGGCGCCGGTGCCGAGATGGGGCCACTCGCCGCCCTCCTCCGCTGGGGCGCCACCGTGGCCGYGGTCGACCTGCCGCGCGAGGCCCTGTGGGAGCGCGTGGAGCGCACCGCCCGGGCCGGTGCCGGGCGGCTGCTCGTGCCCTTCGACCCCTCGATCTCCGAGGACGGCGCCTTCGGCGCGGACCTCCTGGGCGAGGTCCCGGAGATCTCCGACTGGCTGGCCCGCCTCGACGGGCGGCTGGTGCTGGGCAACTACCTGTACGCCGACGGCGGCACCCACGTCCGCGTCGCCGCCGCAGCCGACGCCCTCGCCACCCGGCTGAGCGCCGCCCGCCCCGACACCGCGCTGGCCTTCCTGGCCACCCCGACCGATGCCTTCGCCGTGCCCCGGGACGCGGTCGAGCAGTCGACCCGCGCCTACCGGGAGCGCTCGAGGTCCGCCAAGGCGCTCGGGCGGCCACTGCGCTGGGCGACCCGCGGCCGACTCCTGCACCGCGCCTACCCACCCACCGCCGACCCCGGCATCAGCGACAGCATCGTCCCGGTGCAGGGCCCCAACTACGTGCTCGCCAAGCGCATCCAGCGCTGGCGGGCCGCCGTCGCCCGACGCGACGGCCAGCTGGTCTCCTTCCACGTCGCGCCCTCGACCCGCACCCGATCGGTGGTCAAGAACCGCGCCCTGGCCGCCGCCTTCGCCGGCGCCCACCGCTTCGGGGTCGAGATCTTCGAGCCGGACACCGCCAACACGCTGATGGCCGCGCTGCTCGTCCACGACCTCAGCACGGACACGCCCTCGCACGAGCACCCGTGGCAGGACGAGGCGTACGCCGCCGTGCACGGCGGCCTGTGGCGTGCGGCGTACGAGCCCCGCAGCGCGCTCGGGCTCGCCGCGGCGCTGGGCTACGCGAGCGCCCGCACCTGATCGACCGGGCGGTTCCTGACAGCCGGAGGCTACGTTCGGAGGATGACCTACACCCCCACCCCGCAGGAGCCGATCGGCTCGGGCTTCGACCGTGACACCACCGCCGACGAGGTGCTCGCCGGGATCGACCTCACCGGGCGGACGGCCCTGGTGACCGGCGGCTACTCCGGCATCGGCCTGGAGACGACGCGAGCCCTGGCCAGGGCCGGCGCGAAGGTGATCGTCCCCGCGCGACGCCCCGAGACCGCCGCCGAGGCGCTCGCCGGCATCGACGGCGTGTCCGTCGAGACCCTCGACCTGGCTGACCTCGCCAGCGTCGAGGCGTTCGCCGGACGGGTCCTGGACAGCGGGGTCACCCTCGACATGGTCATCGACAGCGCCGGGATCATGGCCTGCCCCGAGACCCGGGTCGGACCGGGCTGGGAGGCGCAGTTCGCCACCAACCACCTCGGACACTTCGCGCTGCTCAACCGGCTGTGGCCGGCGCTGGCCCCGGGCGCCCGCGTCGTGAGCGTCTCCTCGATGGGTCACCTCAGCAGCCCGATCCGCTGGGACGACCTGATGTTCGAGACGGACTACGAGAAGTGGACCGCCTACGGCCAGGCCAAGACCGCCAACGTGCTCCTCGCCGTCCACCTCGACCGGCTGGGCCAGACCCACGAGCGCGGCAAGGGCGTTCGTGCCTTCGCCCTGCACCCCGGCGGGATCCTCACCCCGCTCCAGCGGCACCTGCCCCGCGAGGAGCAGGTGGCGATGGGCTGGTTCGACGAGGACGGCACGCCGCGCGCGGAGTTCAAGACGACCGAGCAGGGCGCCGCGACCCAGGTGTGGGCGGCGACCTCGCCGCAGCTCGAGGGCAAGGGCGGCGTCTACTGCGAGGACGTCGACGTGGCCGTGCCGTACGTCGAGGACGGCGCGCGCCGTGGGGTGCGCGACTGGGCCACCGACCCCGAGCAGGCGGCCCGGCTCTGGCAGGTCTCGGCCGACCTCACGGGCGTCGACGCCTTCGCCTGAAGCGCCCGCTCGACACCACGCTCAGGCCAGGAAGGCCCGGTCAGCCGTCGACCGCCATGCTGACGAGCAAGGCGGCGCACTCCGCCGCGACGGCTCGGGCGAGCGTCTCGGCGCTGTCGTCGTCGCGCTCGGGGACGATGCGGTGGACGGTCCCGTTGGCGGCCAGGTCGAGGGCGCGGACCTGCTGGCGGGTGGCCATCTCCTCGGCGTGCGTGGTGTCGCCGTGCACGATGACGCTGGCCCCCTCGGGCGGCAGCGGCGAGAGCCACGCGTGCTGCGCGGCGAGCACCCGCCGGGCGGGCAGGAGCGCCAGTGCCCCGCCGCCGCACCCCTGACCGAGTAGGACGGCCAGGGTCGGCACGCGCATCCTGGTCATGGTCGCGATGCATCGGGCGATCTCGCCGGCCACCGCCCGCTCCTCGGCGAAGACCGAGAGGTCGGCGCCGGGGGTGTCGATCACGGTGACGAGCGGCAGGCCGAGCTCCTCGGCGAGGTTCATCGCGCGGCGCGCCTCGCGCAGCGCGGCCGGCCCCATGGCCCGGTCCGCGTCCTGCCGGGTCCGGTCCTGGCCGACGAGCACGCACGGCTGGCCGTCGAGCCGGGTCAGCGCCACGATCACGGTCTCGTCGCGCTCGCCCTCGTCCGTGCCCCGCAGGCGCAGGGTGTCGCTGGCGCCGTACCGCAGCAGGTCCCGCACACCTGCCCGTCCGGGGAGGCGGGTGATGCCCACCGACTCCCAGGCGGTGCGGGTGGTGAGGGCGGTGGGGTCGCGCCGCGGCAGCGCGGGCGGCTCGGGCCGGTCGAGCAGCACCCGCAACGACCTGTCGACCAGCTCGGGCAGGTCCTCGGCCGCGACGACGGCGTCGATGACGCCCTTCGCGGCGAGGTTCTCGGCCTGCTGGACGCCCGCCGGGAACGGCGTGCCGTGGAGCGCCTCGTAGACCTTGGGCCCGAGGAAGCCCACCAGCGCGCCGGGCTCGGCGACGGTGACGTGGCCGAGCGAGCCCCACGAGGCGTAGACGCCGCCGGTCGTGGGGTGGCGCAGCTGCACGAGGTAGGGCAGCCCGGCAGCCTTGTGGGCCCCGATCGCCCGGGTGATCTCCACCATCTCGACGAAGGCCGGGGTGCCCTCCTGCATGCGGGTCCCGCCCGACGCCGTGGTGGCCAGGAGTGGCAGCCCCTCGGCCGTCGCGCGTCGTACGGCGGCGGTGATGCGACCCGCCGCGTCCCGCCCGATCGAGCCGGCGAGGAAGCGGAACTCGTTGGCGACCACGGCCACCGGCCGGCCGCGGACCAGCCCGCGGCCGGTGATCACGGACTCGTCCGTGCCCGCCTTCTCCCGCGCGGCCCGCAGCTCGCGCTGGTAGCCCTCGTCGTGGCCGGAGATGTCGATGGGCCGGTCCCACGACTGCCACGAGTCCGTGTCGAGCACGAGCTCGAGCAGCTCCTCGGCACCCCAGCGCCGGCGGGACTCCGGGGTGGGCGCGTCACTCACTCCCGCTCCTCCAGCCAGCTGCGGAGGGCCTCGCCGTGCTGGTCGAGCAGCGGCGGCGCCGAGTGGTCGTGCCGGGTGGTCTCGCTGCCCGAGGAGTCGAAGAAGCGCAGCGGCGGTCCCGGCAGCGTGACCGTGCCGAGCGAGGCGTGCTCGACGTCGACCAGCAGCCCCTGGCTCCGCGTCTGGTCCCACTCGTAGACCTCGTCCAGGCTGCGCACCTTGCCAGCGGGTACGCCGACCTCGTCGAGGCGGGCGAGCAGCGCCGCGGCGTCGTACTCGGCGAAGGCCGCCTCGACGACCTCGATGGTGCGCTCGCGGGCGCCGACGCGGTCGCGGTTGGTCTCCAGGCCGGGGGTGGCCGGGTCGATGCCGAAGCCGTCGCACAGCCGGCGCCACAGGCCCTCGCTGCCCACCGCGATCTGCACGGCACCGTCACGGCAGCGGAACAGTCCGTACGGCGCGATCGAGGGGTGGTGGTTGCCCTGGGCCCGACCGACCTCGCCGGCCACCGTCCAGCGGGTGCCCTGGAAGGCGTGCACCCCCACGAGCGCCGACAGCAGGGAGGTGCGCACGACCTGGCCGCGACCGGTGGTCGAGCGCTCGTGGAGCGCGGCGAGGACGCCGTACGCGCCGTACATGCCGGCGAGCAGGTCGCCGATCGGTACGCCGACCCGCTGCGGGTCGTCGGGACCGGAGCCGGTGAGGGACATGACGCCGGCCTCGCCTTGGGCGATCTGGTCGTAGCCGGCCCGACCGCCCTCGGGGCCGTCGTGGCCGAATCCGGTGATGGACAGCACCACGAGCCGCGGGTTGCGCTCCACGAGCGAGTCGATCCCCAGGCCCAGGCGCTCGAGGACACCGGTACGGAAGTTCTCGACGAGCACGTCGGCGCGATCCACCAGCTGCAGGAGCACCTCGCGGTCGGCGTCCGCCTTGAGGTCCAGGGCGATGGACTCCTTGTTGCGGTTGGTCGAGAGGAAGTACGTCGACTGGCGATCGTCCTCGGGCCCGACGAAGGGCGGGCCCCAGCCGCGGGTGTCGTCCCCGTGGCCCGGCGCCTCGACCTTGACGATGCGAGCGCCCAGGTCGCCCAGCATCATCGTGGCGTGCGGTCCGGCCAGCGCGCGGGTGAGGTCGACGACCAGGATCCCCTCCAGCGGGCCGGTCACGAGCCCCACCCCGGCAGGACCAGGGCAGCCCACACGGCCAGCGGACCGACCAGCGTGACGATGATGCCGTAGGTGAGGATCTGCTTGTAGTAGACGGGCTCGCTGATGGAGTCGGGTCGGTTGGCCAGCATGAGCGCGCCGTTGGTCGAGAACGGGCTGACGTCGACGATGGTCGACGACACCGCCAGGGCCGCGACGAACAGCCCGGCGTTGATGCCGCCGTCCGCGATGAGGGGCACCGCGATCGGGATGATGACCGGAAGCAGGGCGGTGGAGGACGCGAAGGCCGAGACGACGCCACCGACGTAGCACAGGACCAGCGCGCCGATCGCGGCGACGCCGAGTCCGGCGGCCCAGTTGCCGACGAACTCCGGGGAGCCGGCGGTGGTGAGGATGGTCGCGTAGGTGCTGACACCGGCGACCAGAAGCACGGTGGGCCAGGCGATCTGCTTGACCGCGTCCTTGTGCTCGTTGGGCGCCAGCATCGCGAGGATGACGGCGGCGGTGATGGAGACGAAGCCGATGTTCTTGTCGAAGATCAAGGACACGAGCGCGACGGCGACGAACGCGACGAGGGTCAGGAGCTGGTCGCGACGGACGCCGACCGCCTGGGTGCCGGTGGGGATGGACGTGCCGTAGCCGCGGGCCGGCACGGTCGCGCCTCCCCGGTGCAGGTCCTCGTCGAGCGTGTCGGGCTCGTCGGGGTCGATGCGCATCGCCATCAGCTTGCGACCGCCGAGCACCACGAACAAGATCGCGGCCATCACCGTGTTGACGACGAGGCTGGCCAGGAAGACGGTGATCTCGCTCGACGGCAGGCCCGCGTCCTCCATGACGGAGTTGGTGATGACGCCGTAGATGCTGATCGGCGAGAAGCCGCCGGCCTGGGCGCCGTGCACGACGAACATCCCCATCATCAGCGGGCTGATGCCGTAGCGCCCGGCGAAGCCGAGGGCGATCGGGCCGATGATCGCGCAGGCGGCCGGGCTGACGGCACCGATGCCGGTCAGCACGGCGGTCACCGCGAACATCACCCACGGGATCAGCGCCACCCGTCCACCGACGGCTCGTACGGCGGTGCGCACGATGAGGTCGACGGTCCCGTTGTTGCGCGCGATGGCGAACAGGTACGTGACCCCGATCAGGGTGAGGATCAGGTCGCCGCTGACCCCGCTGAGGATCTCCTTCTCATCGAGGTCCAGGGCGTACATGCCCACGAACCACGCCGCGACGTACGCCAGCGCCCCCATGTTGATGGGCAACACCGTGCCCACGACGAACAAGGCGACCAACGCGAGGATCGCTACCCATTCCGCTCCCATAGGGGGCTCCTTCTGCCTGCGACGTGACCGGTGTCACGTACTGGATCAGTGGCCTAGCCAATAGCCCACTCGACCATCTGTCAATAGGATGGGGTCATGTCCGACCCGACCTCGACCCCGCCCCGCGCCCCCGGGCCGTCGTTCCCGGCGCCGCTGTCCCGGGTGCGGCTCTACGAGCAGGTGGCCGAGCAGATCTCCACGTGGATCGCCGAGCACGACCTCCGGCCGGGCGACAAGCTGCCTCCGGAGCGGGAGCTCGCCGCGCGCCTCGGGGTGAGCCGGGCGACCCTGAGCCAGGCGCTGGTGGCGCTCGAGGTGATCGGCGCGGTGGCGGTCCGGCACGGCGACGGCACGGTGGTGGCGACCTCACCCGGCGCCACCCGCATCGTGGAGGCGGTGCGCGCCCACGCCCACCGACTGCCCGAGATCATCGACACCCGCGACGCGCTCGAGACCAAGATCGCGGCGCTGGCCGCGGGGCGGCGTACCGAGGCCGACCTCGACCGGATCGAGGACGCCCTGGCCGGCATGGAGGCCGACATCGAGCGCGGGGGGCGCGGCGTGGAGGGCGACGAGAACTTCCACGCGGCCGTGACCGCGGCCGCCCACAGCCTGCTGCTCTCGCAGCTCATGGGCGAGATCGCCCACCTGATCCGCGAGACGCGCATCGAGTCGCTGTCGCAGCCCGAGCGACCCCGCGCCTCCCTGGCCGGACACCGGGCGATCGCCGACGCGATCCGGGCCGGGGACCCGGACGGTGCGGCGCGGGCGATGCACGCCCACGTCGAGATGGTCAGCGACGTGGCCGTGCTGCGTACGACGTGACGGGGGCCGAGCAGCTCCTGGTGCTGCTGGCCGGGCTGGGTGCCGGGATCCTCACCTCGACGGTGGGCATCGCCTCGCTGCTGAGCTTCCCGGTGCTGGTGGCCGTAGGCCTGCCCCCGGTCGTGGCCAACGCCTCCAACACGGTCGGCCTGACCCCCGGGGCGCTGAGCGGCTCGTGGGGATACCGCAGCGAGCTGCGCGAGCACCCGCGCGTCACCGCGGTCGTGCTCGGCACCTGCGCCGTCGGCTCGGTGGTCGGCGCCGTCCTGCTGCTCGCCCTGCCCGCGACCGTCTTCGAGGCCGTGGTGCCGTGGCTGATCCTGGGCACCTGCCTGCTCGTCGGCGTCCAGCCGCGGCTGTCCGCGTGGCTGCGCTCCCGGCGCGGCAGCGACGCCGCCGAGCGCCACCACGTCTCGCCGCTCACCGGGTTCTTCGCCACGGTGACCGGGGCGTACGGCGGGTACTTCGGCGCGGGGTCCGGCGTGATGATGCTCGCCGTCCTCGGCCTCGGCACCGACCTGCCGTTCCGCGTGGCCAACGCGCTCAAGACCCTGGCGGTGCTGGCGGCCAACCTGGTCGCGAGCGTCATCTTCGTCCTTGCCGCCGACATCGACTGGCGGGCCGTGGTCCTGCTCGCCAGCGGGTCGGTGGTCGGTGGGTACGTCGGCGCACGCGTCGGGCGTCGCCTGCCGGCCACGCTGCTGCGGGCCGGCATCGTCGTCGCCGGGCTGGTCGGCGCGGTCCTGCTCTGGAGCTGACCCCGGTCGGCCGACGAGGGCATCGACGGCGGGGCGCGACGGTGGCATGGTGGGTGGGGTGACGCGCCCACCTCCTCCGCTGCTGGCGCTCGCCGCGGGCCTCGCCCAGCGGGCGATGACCAGGGGCGGGCCGCGGCCCTCGGCCGGGCGGACCGTGGTGGCCACCGTGCTCGTGGGGGCCTCGGTGGGCCTGGCCGCCTCCTCCGTGCGGCAGTTCCGGAGCCGGGGCACCACCCTGGAGCCGTTCGACCCGTCGCAGGCCGCGGTGCTGGTCACGACCGGCGTCAACGCGGTCACCCGCAACCCGATGTACGTCGGCATGAGCGGACTGCTCGTCGCCCACGCCGTGGGCCGCGGCTCGTGGTCCGCCCTGCTGCCGGCCGCCGCCTTCGTCCTCGTGATGGACCGCTCGCAGATCGCTGCGGAGGAGCCGGCCCTGCGGGCCAACTTCGGCGGCGACTACGACGCGTACCGGGCCGCGGTGCCGCGGTGGCTGGATCGCCGCTCGGTCGAGGTCGCCCGCCGCGCCCTCGACCGCGCCGGACGTCACTGACGAGGCGGGCCGGTCACGTCGGGACCTCGCGTCGCACATACCTGTGCGTCGACTCGTCCCAGACCCACTCGGCCTCGACCCACCGGCTGGCGAAGACCGGCCCGAGCTCGGGCCACCGGGCCAGCAGGAAGCCGCTGGCGTGCGACACCAGCGACTCCGGATCGTCCAGCTCGGCCCGGGACTCATCGCCCACCATGACCGAGAACCCGGTGTCCGACGCGCTCATGGGCCGTTGGCGGTAGACGAAGCGCGGTCGGACGTCCTCGACATGGGCTCGCCGGCTCACGATGACGGTGCGGGCGGACGCGGCCTCGTGCGTCGCGACGACGTGCTCGGGTCCGAAGGAGATCTCGTCGCCCGGACCCAGGGTGTTGATGACCTTCGGCTCGTGGTCGACCACGCCGGTGATCCGGGTCCCGCCCGTCCCCGTGACGCGCACCCACACGCGCTCCACCCGCGGCATCCCGGGGGCGGGATCGACGACCTCGCACAGGATCTCGACGAGATCCCCCGCTCGCACGGGCCGGCGCTCCGCGTGGGTCGGTACGACGAACGCGCGCGCGGTCTCGCGGGCGACGGCCGCGGCGTCGGCCAGTCGGTGGTCGACGCGGCGTCCGCGTCCCTCGTCGACGGAGCCCATGTCACGAGCCTTGCACAGCCGGCCACCCCGGGCTTCGGGGATCCGGCGTCGGTCTACACCGCTGGACTGCGGTCGGCTTCGGCCTCCAGCTCGAGCTCCAGCTCGCCGATCCGGGTCCGGAGCCTGCGCTCGGCCAGGCGCCAGAGCGTCGCCGAGTGGGCGTGCTGGTGGTGCCGGCCCGTCCCCGGGCGAGCCAGGTCGCGGGACGCCTCCTGCATCCGGGCCAGCACGGCGAAGTCGTCGGCCGCACCCATCAGCTCGCTGATCGCCGCGGCCCGCTCGTCGTACGTCGGCCCGGTCATGGTGCGACACTCCTCGCCCGGGGACCTCGCAGGGCGGAACCGGTGACGAACCTGCTCAATTTGTGGGTGTCAGGACCGCGCGAGGCACAGGTGCCGCCTAGAGGACCGCGCCCCGCGGCGCGATCTCGACGGCGGCCACGCCCCTGCCGTAGAGCACCAGCAGCCGATCGCCGTGGCTGGTGCGCAGGACCCCGGAGTCCTCCGCGAGGGTGGCGACCACCCGTGCGATGACCTCGTCCTCGCCGCCGTCCTCCTGGTAGGTGACGTCGAGCTGGTCACCGCTCGTCAGGCGCACCCGCAGCACGATCTCGGCCATCCTCGACCACCTCCGGGTCCCGTCGTCGCTCGATCCCGTGGCCGACCGCCACCCGGCCAGACTATGTCCGCGCGGGCGGTCCGAGTGGTCGCGGGCACCGGCGGGACGAAGGTCTCTGGTGGCGCCTCCCGCCCGCGATGACACTGGGTGACCATGGGATCGCCCGGCCTCGACTTCGTGCACGACGGACGCCGGCGTGGATGACCTGACACCGGTGCGGTTCCGCGACGGCACGGACGGTTTCGTCGTACCCCTCGTGGCGGCGAACCGCGAGGCACTCCAGCAGGAGTACGAGCACCTGTCGCTGCGCACGCGGTCCGGCCGGTTCCTGGCCGCGGTCCCCGCGCTGACCCACACGATGCTCGACCACCTGGTGGACGACGTCGACGGCGTCGACCACGTCGCCCTCGTCGCGATGGTCACCGACGAGAACGGGACGGAGGTCCCGGTCGGCCTGGCCCGCATGATCCGCTACGACGACGACCCCAGCGCCGCGGACCTCGGTGTCACGGTCGTCGACGCGTGGCAGGGGCGGGGGGTCGCGACGGCGCTGCTGCAGGTCCTGGTGCGGCACCGTCCCGAGGGGGTCACGTGCATCCGCACCGTGACCCGCGCGGACAACCTCGCCTCGCTCGCCATGCTCCGGGCCCTCGGTGACGTCGACGTCGACGTGGTCGGGCCGGGCGTCCTGGCCGTCGTGGTCCACCTCGGCTCGGGCTGAGTGACGGTCACAGCCGCCACGTCGCTGGCAGGTCGGGGTCGGGCTGCGGACGGCACGAGTGGACCGATTGGTCCAAACATCCTCCGGACCGGGTCGACCAACAAGGGCAATCTCCTTACGTGGGTGTTACCGCTGCGAGGGGCACCCGGTAGGAAGGGGGGATGGATCCTCGCCTCGCCGGACGCACCGCCCGCCTGCTCGAGCCCCTGCACGCGCTGGGCTACTTCGCCCCGGAGGTCGAGGCCGAGGTCACCGGCGTCGGCGTGCGCAAGGGGCGCGCCACCTACTTCGCCTCCAGGTCGGCCGCGATGGGTCGCGTCGGGGCCGGCCCCGTGGCGGCGACGTTCTACGTCTTCAACCCGTCCCTGGTCGCGCACTTCATCCCGGCGGCGTGGGAGGCGGCGAGCCCCGCGGACGTCGTGGCCGCCCGCTACCGCGGGGTCAGCGCGGCCTGGACCCGCCTCCTCGGCGAGGACGTGCTGGTCTCCGACGAGGTCCGGGAAGCCGCCGACCTCGCACGTGCGGCGTCAGCGGGCTGCACCGTCGCCGGCCGCCCGCTCTACGCGGCGCACGCCGACCTGGACTGGCCGGACGAGCCCCACATGGCGCTCTTCCACGCCCTCACCCTGCTCCGTGAGCACCGCGGGGACGGACACGTGGCGACCCTGGTCGGAGCCGACCTCACCGGGATCGAGGCGCTGGTCACGCACACCGCCACGGGGAAGGGATTCACCCGGGCGGCCGCGCAGGCGACCCGCGCCTGGTCGGACGAGGAATGGTCGGCAGCAGTGGCCGGCCTGGCGCAACGCGGCCTGATGACTCCCGAGGGTGAGCTCACCGGGGAGGGTGTCGCGCTCCGCAAGGCCGTCGAGCGTCGGACCGAGGAGTGCGCCTACTCCTCGTGGGAGTCCCTCGGCGAGGCGGGGACGGCGCGGCTGACCGAGCTGTGCCGACCGTTGGTCACCACCGCGCTGACCAACGGGGCGTTCCCCGCCGGGGTCTTCGCCTGAGGTACGCCGCCGCCAGTGGCCTCAGTGCGCCATGTCCACGAATCGCGAGTAGTGGCCCTGGAAGGCCACGGTCAGGTCGCGGGTCGGGCCGTTACGGTGCTTGGCCACGATGAGGTCGGCCTCGCCGGGGCGGGTCGACTCCTTCTCGTAGACGTCGTCGCGGTGCAGAAGGATCACCATGTCGGCGTCCTGCTCGAGCGATCCGGACTCACGCAGGTCGCTCATCATCGGGCGCTTGTCGCCACGCTGCTCGGGGCCACGGTTGAGCTGGGAGAGCGCGATGATCGGGAGCTCGAGCTCCTTGGCCAGCAGCTTGATCTGGCGCGAGAACTCCGAGACCTCGAGCTGGCGGGACTCGACCTTCTTGCCCGAGCTCATCAGCTGCATGTAGTCGATGACGATGAGCTTGAGGTCATGGCGCTGCTTGAGCCGCCGCGCCTTGGCCCGGATCTCCATCATCGTCATGTTGGGCGAGTCGTCGATGAACATCGGCGCCCCGGAGACCTGCCCCATCTTGCGGGCCAGCGCGTCCCAGTCCTGGTCGCCCATCTGGCCGTTGCGGATGTGGTTGAGCGGCACCTTCGCCTCGGCGGACAGCAGACGCATCATGATCTCGGAGCGCGTCATCTCGAGGCTGAAGAAGCAGCTGGTGAGGTTGTTGTGGATCGACGCAGCCCGACAGAAGTCGAGCGCGAGGGTGCTCTTGCCCATGGCGGGACGCGCCGCGACGATGATCATCTGGCCGGAGTGGAGACCGTTGGTCAGGTCGTCGAGGTCGGCGAAGCCGGTGGGCACGCCGTAGAGCCCGGCCTCACGGTTGCCGATCGCCTCGATCTCGTCGAGGACCGGGTTCATGATGTCCGACAGCGGCGCGTAGTCCTCCGCCGTGCGACGGTCGGTGATCTTGTAGACCTCGGCCTGGGCCTGGTCGACCACGTCGTCGACGGCCCCCTCGCCGGCGTAGCCGATCTGCACGATCTTGGTGCCGGCCTCGACGAGGCGGCGCAGGATCGCCTTCTCGCGGACGATCTCGGCGTAGTAGGCGGCATTGGCGGCGATCGGCACGTTGGCCGACAGCGTGTGCAGGTAGGGCGCGCCGCCGATGTTGGACAGCTCGCCGCGGCGCTGGAGCTCGGCGGCGACGGTCACCGGGTCCGCGGGCTCGCTGCGACCGTAGAGATCGATGATCGCGTCGTGGATCTTCTCGTGCGCGGGACGGTAGAAGTCGACGCCGCGCAGCGTCTCGGTGACGTTGGCGATCTCGTCCTTGGAGATGAGCATCGAGCCCAGCACCGACTGCTCGGCCGCGTTGTCCTGGGGCGGCGTGCGGTCGCCGGGCTGGCGGGGGCTGTTGCCCGGCTCGTACGCCGCGGGGCCGTCACCCCAGTCGTACTCCGGGTCGCGAGGTCCACTGTCGTGCCCCAGGTCCTGGCCCGCGATGCTCACCCGTCACTCCTCGTCCTGGCCACTCTCAGCCCTTGCCACTCGGCCTTGGTGCAGACGCTAGGGAACCCCACCGACAACACTCCTACGACGCCGACCCTCCGGCGTGCGTCGCCCAGCTGTCCGGGTCCCGCATCGCGTGACGCTACGTCGCCCGCGCGCCCGTCGGCCAGTCCGCGCGGACGACTTATCCACAGCATCTGGGGATAACCGGTGGATTGTCGTGGACGACACGCGCGAAGTTGTGCACTGGCTGGGGAGCGAGCTGTGGACAAACCCCGGTCAGGACCACCCCACCCGCCGCTGACCTGCGGAAACACGTCCACACGACTGTGGACCGAAAACTTCTTGCCACACCCGCCGTCCACTTTCTCGACATGTGGGAGTCGCCGGTCGGTTTGTCGACATGCAGCACGTTCGGCGCGATTCCCACAGGTCCGGTCGGGTTGTACACAGGTAGTCCCTTCGGGTCACCCGAACTTTCACTTGCGTCACATGTCATGGTCWCAAGGGCCGCTTGGTCGTTACGCTGACCGGCGTGACCACGACCGACCGCGAGATCCTCCGACTCGCCGTCCCGGCCTTCCTGGCCCTGGTCGCCGAACCGCTCTTCCTGCTCTCCGACGCCGCCGTCGTGGGACACCTCGGGACCACGCCGCTGGCCGGGCTCGGGATCGCCGGGGCCGTCCTGCAGACGGTCGTCGGCCTCTGCGTCTTCCTCGCCTACGGCACCACGGCCAGCGTCGCGCGCCACCTCGGCGCCGGGGACCTGCGCGGCGCCCTCGCCCAGGGCATCGACGGGTGCTGGCTCGCCGTGCTCATCGGCGGGGTCGCCACCGCGGTCGGCTTCGTCCTCGCCGAGCCCCTCGTCGGGCTCTTCGGCGCGGGGGACGCGGTGAGCGAGCAGGCCACGACGTACCTGCGCATCGCCATTTGGGGGACCACGCCGCTGCTGCTCATGCTTGCCACGACCGGCGTGCTGCGGGGTCTGCAGGACACCCGCACCCCGCTGTGGGTCGCCGTCGGCGGCTACGTCGCCAACATCGTCCTCAACATCGCCCTCGTCTACGGCCTCGACCTCGGCATCGCCGGCTCGGCCACCGGGTCGGTCATCGCCCAGGTCGCCAGCGCGGCCGTGCTGGTCGCCGTCGTCGTCCGGGCCGCCCGCCGCGAGGGCGCGCCCCTCTCCCCGGACCTGCCCGGCATCCGGGCGGCGATGCACGCCGGCACCCCGCTGGTGATGCGCACGCTGACGCTGCGCGCCTGCCTGCTCGTCGGCACCTACGCCGTGACGATCGCCGGCACCGACTCCGCGCTGGACCTGGCCACCCACCAGATCGCCCTCACGTTGTGGACCTTCCTGGCCTTCACGCTCGACGCCCTGGCCATCGCCGCGCAGGCGATCACCGGACGTGCGCTGGGGGCCGGCGACGTCGAGGGCACCCGTCGGCTCACCGACCGCCTGGTCCGCTGGGGCTGGGGCGGCGGGCTCGTCACGGGGCTGCTCCTCGCCGCGTGCGCACCGTGGGTCGGGGCCCTCTTCTCCCCCGACCCCGACGTGCAGCGGCTGCTGGTGCCGGTGCTGCTCGTGGCCGCACTCGGCCAGCCGATCGCCGGGGTGGTCTTCGTGCTCGACGGCGTGCTCATCGGCGCCGGCGACGGTCGCTACCTGGCATGGGGCGGGCTGGTCGTGCTGGCCGTCTACGCCCCGGTCGCCGTGGTGGCCGCCCTCGGCCCCGGTGGCCTCGTACCCGTCTGGCTGGCGATGGTCGTGGTCTTCATGGGCGCTCGGTACGTCATCCTGACCCGCCGCGCCCGCGGTGACGCATGGTTGGTGACCGGGGCGCTAGCGTCTCGCGCGTGAAGCCCCTCCAGTCCGTCGCGATGGGGCTGCTGGTCGTGGCGCTGACGGCACGCGTCCACGGGTACGACGCCCTGCCGGACGCCGTGGGCTGGGTCCTGGTGCTGCTGGGCATCCGACGGCTGCGGCTCTCCCCCGTGCTCGGAGCCCTCGCCCTCGCTGCCCTGGCCGTCTCGGTGGTGGTGTGGTGGCCACCGGTGCAGGACGCGCTCGACGACCTGCACCCATCGCTGTGGTGGGCCGCGAACCTCCCCCAGCTCGCGACCTGCGCGCTGCTCTGCCGCGAGCTGGCCACCCGGGCCGATGCCGCCGGCGACCGCAGGGCGACCGCCTGGCTGCGTACGACGACCGTGCTCGTCGGCGTCTCCGCCCTGGCGCCGGTGCTCGCCTTCTCGGCCGACGCCTCCGACGACGCGCTGGCCGCGGTCTACGCCGGCGCCGCCGGGGTGGTCCTGCTGCTGATCGTGCTCCTCTTCTCCTACGCCGCCCGGCCCTGGGCTGCGGCCCGGGACGATGCGGACGCCGTGGCCACCCGGTCGCACGCCTCGTAACCTGTCCCAGCCGCCGCCGTTGTGCCCGTCACCACCGACCTCGGAGCAGCCATGAACACCACCCGCCGGACCGCCGCCCTCGCCGCGACCACGTTGGCCGCCGCCCTGGTGCCCGTCGGTCTCGCGTCCCCGTCGTACGCCTCCCCGGGCTGTCTGTCCGACCGATCGGCGACGCTGCTCGACGCCGGGTGCGACGACGAGGTCCCGCCGGAGACGGACCCCGTGGTCGCCTCGACGCCTCCGAACCCCGCCGGCTGGGTAGCCACGTCCACGATGAGCTTCACCTTCGCCGGCCGGCACACCGACGCCGACACCGACGCGATCGCCCTCGAGTGCCGACTCACCGGACCCACACAGGCGCACGACTGGACGGCCTGCACCAGCCCGCGCACCTACTCCGGCCTCGTCGACTCCGACCAGCCCTACTCCTTCGCGGTCCGCGCCGTCGACGGCCACGACCAGGCGGTCGTCTTCTCGTCGAACCCGCTGCTGCCCGTGGACGACGAGCCCGGCGAGGACCTCGACGCCACCCCGGCCGGCATGACCTGGAGTCAGGACACCGCGGCCCCGGTCGCCTTCGCCACCCCGGACGCGTACGACGCGCAGACCCCGCAGCGCCCCGTCGTACCGTCACGGCAGCTGCCGATCCGCCTCAACAGCAACGAGAAGGACGCGCGCTTCGAGTGCCTGCTCGACGGCAACGGCGTCCCCTGCACCCCCGGACCCTGGGTGCTGGGCTCCATCGCCTCCGGCGACCACGTCTTCACCGCCCGCGCCGTCGACCGGGCCGGCACACCGAGCGCCTGGTCCGAGCCGTACGCCTTCTCCGTCCCCGACGAGCCCCGGCGACTCCAGGGATGGAAGAAGAAGAACTCGTCGGCCGCCCTCGACGGCTCCGTCCTGGTCAGCCGCACCAAGGGGGCTCGTCTGGTCCTCAAGACGGGCACCGTCGGCGAGCTGCGGCTCTACGCCCCGACCGCGCCGTCGTACGGAAAGGTGCGGGTCCGCGTCGGCTCGACGAGCTGGCGCACCGTCGACCTCGGGCGGGCGAAGGCCGCGCAGCGCGAGATCGTGGTCATCGACCAGTTCTCCGGCACCCGGCGCGGCAAGGTCGTCATCGAGGTGCTGACCGGCGGCAGGACGGTCAAGATCGACGCCGTGCTCGCCCGCGCCAACGTCCGCAAGGGCAGCTGAGCGGCGTACCGGCCCGGACTGTGTCGGCGAGTCTGTCGCTGTGTGGGCGTTGCAACGCCTACTCAGTGACGGAGTCCCCGGCCGAGCGGGGACTTCGACACGGGCGCACGCACTCCCCCGGAAAAAGCAGCACGGCCCGCCCCCGTGAGGGAGCGGGCCGCGCAGGTGATGCTGTGTGCGTCAGGCCGGGATCACGTTGAGGGCGACCGTGGCCGACACCTCGTCGTGCAGCTTGACCGACACCTCGTGGGCACCGAGCGCCTTGATGGGCTGGGCGACGACGATGGTGCGACGGTCGACCGGGGCACCGGAGACCTCGGTGATCGCGTCGGCGATCTCCGCGGTGGTGACGGCGCCGAAGAGGCGGCCGCCGGCGCCGGAGCGGACCTTGACCGAGACCGCGGAGGCCTCGAGCTTGGTCTTGATCTCCTTGGCGTGGTCGGCGTCGCGCGCGGCACGAGCCGTGCGCGCGCCCTTGATCGACTCGACGGTCTTCTCGCCGCCGCGGGTCCAGCGGATGCCGAGGCCACGGGGCACGAGGTAGTTACGGCCGTAGCCGTCCTTGACCTCGACCACGTCGCCGGGGGCACCGAGGCCGTCGACTTCCTGGGTCAGGATGAGCTTCATGGTGTCTCTCCCCTTCCTCAGCGTCCGGTGGACGTGTAGGGCAGCAGGGCGACCTCGCGGGCGTTCTTGACGGCGATGGCCACGTCGCGCTGGTGCTGGACGCAGTTGCCGGTCACGCGACGCGCACGGATCTTGCCGCGGTCGGAGATGAACTTGCGGAGCAGGGTGGTGTCCTTGTAGTCGACACCGGTCGCCTTCTCCTTGCAGAACTGGCAAACCTTCTTCTTCGGCTTGCGAATCACTGCCTTGGCCATTGTGGTGCTTCCTTTCTAGAAGCCCGGACCAGGTTGGTTACTGGCCCGGAATGGTTGAGGTGTATTCGGGGAGGTGGTGCTCGAGATCAGAGGAGAATCAGAACGGAGGCTCGTCGGAGCCGCCCACGCCGGGAGCGCCCCACGGGTCGTTGGCCGGCTGGCCACCGCCCTGGCTGGAACCGCCGCCGTAGCCGCCGCCGCCCTGCTGGCCGCCGAAGCCGCCACCGGACTGCGCGGGCTGGCCGCCGCCGTATCCGCCGGCCTGACCGCCACCCTGGGGGGCGGGCGTGGCCCACGGGTCGTCGCCGCCGGAGGAGGAGCTGCCGCCACCGCCACCGAAACCGCCGCCCCCGCCGGAGCCGGAACGGGTGGTCTTGGAGATCTTGGCCGTCGCGTACTTCAGCGACGGACCGACCTCCTCGACCTCGATCTCCATGACGGTGCGCTTCTCGCCCTCACGGGTCTCGTACTGACGCGACTTGAGACGGCCCTGCACCACGACACGCATGCCGCGCTGGAGGGACTCGGCAACGTTCTCCGCAGCCTGGCGCCAGACCGAGCAGGAGAGGAACAGCGCGTCGCCGTCCTTCCACTCGTTGCTCTGGCGGTCGAAGGTGCGCGGCGTCGACGCGATCCGGAAGTTGGCCACGGCCGCACCCGAGGGGGTGAAGCGCAGCTCCGGATCGTCGACGAGGTTGCCGACGACGGTGATGACGGTCTCGCCTGCCATGTCAGGACTCCCTAATGATCACGATGGTTGAGGTCGGGGGCCATCGTTGCCGAGGCCACCGACATCAGGAGAGGTTTTTCCACAACCACGCTCAGAGCGTGGGGCGGAGGACCTTGGTGCGCAGGATCGACTCGTTCAGCGTGAGCTGGCGGTCGAACTCCTTGACGGTCGCAGGCTCGGCCTGCAGCGAGATCACCGCGTAGATGCCCTCGGCGTTCTTCTTGATCTCGTAGGCCAGGCGACGCCGGCCCCACACGTCGACCTTGTCGACGGACCCGCCGTCCTTGCGGATGACGTTGAGGTACTTGTCGAGAGACGGCTCGATGGTGCGCTCCTCGAGACTGGGGTCGAGGATCACCATCACTTCGTAGGCACGCGTCATGCGTGTCTACCTCCTTCGGACTCAGGCGGCCACGGACGATCCGTGGCAGGAGGATGCCCCCAACGGATAGGGAGCGACAGGAAAGGCTAACAGCGGCCGGTCGCACCCGGGCAATCCGCAGGGGACCGGGCCTGTGGATGACCGGCGGCACAGGGCGGCGTACGTCGCTAGCGTCGTCGCCGTGCTCGTCCGCGCCCGCCCGTCCGCCCCCGTCGCCGGTCGCTACGTGCTGCTCGACCAGATCGGCGCCGGCGGCATGGGGTCGGTGTGGCGGGCCCACGACACCCGCACCGGCGAGCAGGTCGCGGTCAAGGTGCTCGGTCAGCACTCCGCGACCCTGCTGGCGCGCTTCGTGCGCGAGCAGGCGGTGCGGGTGCGGCACCCCCACGTCGTCGCCCCCACCGGCTGGGCCGCTGAGGACGACCTGGTGCTGCTGGCCATGGACCTCGTGCCCGGCGGCTCGGTCCAGCAGCTGCTCGACGAGCACGGCCCGCTGCCGGTGGGCTACGCCGCCCGGCTGCTCGAGCAGCTCCTCATGGGCCTCGCCGCCGTCCACGCCGCCGGTCTGGTGCACCGCGACGTCAAGCCGGCCAACCTCCTGCTCCTGGCGAGCGGCCCCCTCGACCCGCACCTGCGCCTGGCCGACTTCGGGGTGGCCGCGCCCGTCGAGGACCGGCGCTGGACCACCGTGCCCGGCGCCATCGGCACCGACGGCTACATGGCCCCCGAGCAGGCGCGGGGAGCACCACCGGACCCGTGCCAGGACCTGTACGCCGTGGGCCGTGTCGGCCTCCAGCTCCTCACCGGCCTGCCCCCGTCCCGCCAGGGCGAGATCGGCTCGAGCCGGCTGCGGCCCCTGCTCGAGCGACTTCTCGTCGTCGACCCCGAGCAGCGGCTCGCCTCCGCCGAGGCCGCCCTGCGCCTGCTGCGCCGCCTGGACGTCCCGGACGAGCCCGGTCCGGTCGTCCCCGACCGGCTGCCCGCCCTCCCGGGAGGACGGCGGGCCCGCCGTCCCACGGACGCGGGCACACCCGACTGGCGGGGCTGGGCCGGCGTCGTGGCCTGCCTCGGGGTGCTCGTCACGTGCGCGGTCGTCGTCGCCCGCGTCCTGTCGTGAACGCCGGGATCCTGACCGCAGGGATCCACGTCCCGACCCGGGCGCGATGTCCGCGCCCACGGCTAGCCTGACCGCCATGAGCATCTCCATCGGCGCGCACGTGGACCAGACCGACCCGATCGCCGAGGCGCAGGCCCGCCGGGCGCCGCTGGTGCAGTTCTTCCTCGGCGACCCCCAGTCCTACAAGGGCCCCGAGATCCGCTACGCCGGCGGCGCCGCGGCGCTGCGGGCGGCGGCCGAGGAGGCGGGGGTCGACCTCTACGTGCACGCGCCGTACATCGTCAACGTCGCCACGACCAACAACCGGATCCGCATCCCGAGCCGCAAGCTCCTGCAGCAGCACGTCGACGCCGCGACCGAGATCGGGGCCAAGGGCCTCATCGTCCACGGCGGCCACGTCAACAAGGACGACGATCCCGAGACGGGGTTCGACAACTGGCGCAAGGCGGTCGAGGCCACCGACCTCACGCTCCCGCTGCTCATCGAGAACACCGCCGGCGGCGACAACGCGATGGCCCGCCACCTCGAGAGGATCGCCCGCGTCTGGGACGCGATCGGGGCCACCGAGCAGGCCGACCGGGTCGGCTTCTGCCTCGACACGTGCCACGCCCACGCCGGCGGCAACCCGCTGGAGACCGTGGTCGCGGACGTGAAGGCGATCACCGGACGCATCGACCTGGTGCACTGCAACGACAGCCGCGACGCCTTCGACTCCGGCGCCGACCGGCACGCGAACCTGGGGGCCGGCCACATCGACCCCGACCTGCTCGCCGCGATCATCCGCGACGCAGGTGCCCCGGTGTGCCTGGAGACGCCGGGCGGCGCCGCCGAGCACACCGACGACATCGCCTGGCTGCGCGAGCGCGTCTGATGGCCACCACCACCGACACCCAGACCTGGTCGGCGCCCGGACGGGTCAACCTCATCGGCGACCACACCGACTACAACGACGGCTTCGCGCTGCCCTTCGCCCTGCCGCAGCGCACCACCGTCGTCGCGACCCCGCGCACCGACGGGCGCATCACCGCCACCTCCGGCGACCTCGCGCCCGCGGACTTCGCGACGGACACGACGCCGGGCGACGTGTCCGGCTGGGCGGCGTACGTCGCCGGGATCGCCTGGGTGCTCGGCGAGCGCCTCGGCGCCCCGCTGGCCGGGGCCGACCTGGCCATCTCCAGCGAGGTCCCCCGTGGCGGGGGCCTGTCGTCGAGCCACTCCCTCGAGTGCGCGGTCGCGCTGGCGCTGCTCGGCCTCGCCGGCGAGGAGGTGCCGCGCGAGGAGCTCGCCCTGCTCGTCCAGCGGGCCGAGAACGACTACGTCGGCGCCCCCACCGGGCTCCTCGACCAGACCGCCATCCTGCGCTCGCGGGCCGACCACCTCTCCTTCTTCGACGCCCGCGACCGCACCGTCGAGCCGGTGCCCTGTGACCTCGACGCTGCCGGCCTCACCCTCCTCGTCATCGACCCGCACGCCCCCCACGTGCTCACCGACGGCGGCTACGGGTCGCGACGCGACGCGTGCGAGCGGGCGGCGGCCGAGCTGGACGTCGCCTCCCTGCGCGAGGTCGACGACGTCGACGCCGCCCTGGCCGCGCTCACCGACGACGAGACCCGGCGACGGGCCCGTCACGTCCTCACCGAGAACCAGCGCGTCCTGGCGTGCGTCGACCTGGCCCGCCGTGGCGACCTTGCGGCCATCGGTCCGCTCATGACCGCCTCGCACGCCTCGATGCGCGACGACTTCGAGAACTCGGTGCCGGTCGTCGACCGCGCGGTCAGCGCCGCCCTGGCCGGCGGCGCGCTCGGCGCCCGGATGACCGGCGGCGGATTCGGTGGCGCCGTGGTGGCCCTGGTCCCCCGCGACGCCGTGCCCGCCGTCCGCGACGCGGTCGCGCGCGCGAGCGCCGACGCCGGCCTGGAGTCCCCCGACGTGCTCGAGGTGGCCCCCTCCCGGGGGGCCGGCCGGGACTGAGACGGCCCTTCCGGCGGACCGCACGAAAAAGATGGTCGTCGCACGCAACCAACTCCGCTCCCGTCACGTCTAGGGAGTGAGCAGGGATCGGACAAGTACGGGGGTCTTGTCTGGTCCCTGCCACCATTTCGGCCCCTGTAGCCTCACCCGGGTGACGACTCCGACCCCCCTCACCGTCCGGGCCATCACGACCGCCGAGCACGCCGCGTACGTCGCCGCGCAGCCCAGCGCGAGCTTCCTGCAGACCCCGGGCTGGGCCCAGGTCAAGCCCGAGTGGCGCGCCGAGTCCCTCGGCTGGCACTCCGGCGACACCCTCGTCGGTGTCGCGCTGGTGCTCTACCGCCAGCTGCCGCGGCTCAAGCGCTACCTGGCCTACCTCCCCGAGGGCCCGGTCATCGACTGGGCCACCGACGACCTGGACGCCTGGCTCGCCCCGATGACCGCCCACCTGTCGCGCCGGGGCGCCTTCGGGGTGCGGATGGGCCCGCCGGTCGTCACCCGCCGGTGGAGCGCAGCGCAGGTCAAGGACGGCATCGCCGACGAGGCCGTGCACCGACTGACCGACGTGCCCCCGCTCGAGCGCTCGCAGACCGGGGCCGCCGTGGTGGCCCAGCTCACCGAGCTCGACTGGCGTCCCCAGGCCGTCGAGGGCGGCTTCGCCGCCGGCCAGCCGCAGTACAACTTCGTCATCCCGCTCACCCACGACGACGGCACCCAGCGCTCCGAGGACGAGGTCCTCGCCGGCATGAACCAGCTCTGGCGGCGCAACATCAAGAAGGCCACCAAGCAGGGCGTCGTCGTGGAGAAGGGCACCCGCGAGGACCTCGGGGCCTTCCACGACCTCTACGTCCACACCGCCGAGCGCGACCATTTCACCCCGCGCGGGCTGCGCTACTTCGAGACGATGTACGACGCCCTGTCGGCCGAGGCGGACGGCCGCATCACCGTGTGGACGGCGCGCCACGAGGGGGACCTGGTGGCCAGCACCATCGCCATCCGCGTCGGCGCCCACGCCTGGTACTCCTACGGCGCGAGCTCCACGGACAAGCGCGACGTCCGTGGCTCCAACGCCGTGCAGTGGGCGATGATCAGCGACGCGATGGCGGCCGGGGCGGCGGTCTACGACCTGCGCGGGATCACCGACACCCTCGACGCCGACGAYTMGCACGTGGGACTCATCCAGTTCAAGGTGGGCACCGGCGGCGAGGCCGTCGAGTACGTCGGCGAGTGGGACCTGCCGCTCAACAAGGCCCTCTACAAGGCCTTCGACCTCTACATGAAGCGACGCGCCTCATGAGCCTCGTCCTCACCGTCGACGGCGGCCGCTGGCGCGAGCACCTGCTCGCCACCGCGACCTCCTACCCCGGCATCGTGCCGGTCACCAAGGGCAACGGCTACGGCTTCACCGTCGCCCGCCTGGCGCGTCGCGTGCAGTGGCTGCACGAGCACGCCGAGCAGACCGGCACCCCGGTCGACCTGATGGCCGTCGGCACCTACCGCGAGCTCTCCTCGGCCCTGACCCGCTACGACGGCGACCTCCTCGTGCTCACGCCGTGGCGTCCCGTCGGTGGCGCCGTGCAGGTCCCCGAGGCCGGGGACCGGCGCGTGGTGCACACCGTCAGCCGGGTCGAGGACCTGCGCGACCTCACCGACCGCGACCCGCACGCCCGCTTCGTGCTCGAGCAGCTGACCTCGATGCGCCGGCACGGCATGACCCGCCGCGAGCTGGCCGAGGCCGGTCGGGTCGTGGCCGAGCGCCGCCTCCCCGGTCTCGAGGGGATGGCCCTGCACCTGCCGCTCAACGTCGCCTCGCACCTCGGCGAGGTGACCCGCCTCGTCAACGACGCGGTCGCGGCCGGCATCGACACCCGGACCGTCTTCGTCAGCCACCTCACGCGGGACGAGCTCACCGCGCTGCGGGCGTCGTACCCCGACTTCACCTTCCGCCCACGCGTCGGCACCGAGCTGTGGCTCGGCGACCGCGGCGCGCTCAAGGTCACCTCGACGGTCATCGACGTCCACCCGCTCGAGCGCGGCGAGGCCTTCGGCTACCGCGGCCGCTCGATGCCGACGAGCGGACACCTGCTCGTGGTCAGCGGCGGTACGGCGCACGGCATCGGCCTCGAGGCCCCGAGCGGCGAGCAGTCCATCCGGGCCCGCGCGGCCACCTTCGCCCGCGGCGGCATGGACGCGGCCGGCTTCGTGCGCTCGCCGTTCTCCATCGACGGCAAGCAGCGGCTCTTCGCCGAGCCCCCGCACATGCAGGCCTCGATGCTCTTCGTGCCGTCAGGCGCGCGCGTGCCGGGCGTCGGCGAGGACATCGACGTCCGGGTCCGCTTCACCGCGACCGACTTCGACGACGTCGTCATCACCTGACCTGTCGGCCGACCGGGCGCCCAGCAGGACCGAGGCCACCAGCCACGCGAGTCCCAGCAGCCGGGCGACCATGCCCCACCAGTAGGCGCGCGCGTCCCCGCCGCCGGCGGGGGCGAGCAGGCCGCCGAGGTACCACCCCAGCAGCGCGAAGTGCACGACCTCGCCCGCCTGCCACACCAGCAGGTCGCGCCAGCGCGGCACGCCCAGGGCGGCCAGCGGCAGCAGCACCAGGGCGTACGACGGGGCGGACGCCGGGCTGACGAGCAGCGTGCCGGCCACCGCCAGGGTGCCCAGGGCCGCCAGCGACAGGCGCGTGCGCAGGCCGACGAGGGCCACGACCACCAGCCAGCCGGCCACCAGCGCACCGGAGACGGCGAGGACCGCGGTCCGGGACGGCGACACGTTGCCGGCCTGCTGGACGAGCAGCCACACCGATCCGACGTCGACACCGTGCAGGTAGCCCTGCCACGACGCCCGCCACGCGACCGGTGAGGAGACGTACGCCGGCGCGTCGACGAGCAGCCAGGTCCCGACGGCCACGGCCACGGCCCGCCACGCCTGGGCGGACCTGCGGTCCCGGACCCCGACCACGACCAGCGGCACCAGCAGCAGCGCGACCAGGGGCGAGACCGCGGCTCCGAGGCCCAGCGCGACGCCGGCGACCGCCGGCCGCCCCCGCGCCCATCCCCACAGGACCCCGGCCACCGCGGTGGCCGCGAGCAGGTCCCAGGTGATCGGCCACAGGAGCACCAGCACGGGCGCCACCGCGAAGGCGGCGGCGTCCCACGGCCGGCGGCGCCGCACCCCGACCAGCAGGCCGGCGGCCAGCAGCCCGGCGGCGGCCAGCCAGACCGCGGTCACGGCGGTGAAGAGGCGGGCCTCGCGGTGCACCGCGTCGTCGGCGGCCACGTCCGGCACAGCCTGGGCGCGTCGCTCGTCGAGGTCCGGCGAGYCGGCGAGCACATGCGTGACGTGGGCCGCGGYCCACGCGACGTACGCCGGGACGGGGGGCTGCCAGCCCGGGGCGTAGCGCTCGCGGACGCCCGCGTCGTCGGTGAACGGCCACGCCAGCTCGGCGTGACCTCGGTCGACGTACGCCTGCGAGACGTCGGACCAGCAGAGCGCCGCGTAACGCCCCGTCCCGCCCTCGCCGGCGACGTCGAGACAGGGCGCCTTGGCGACCATCCCCAGCGACAGGGCGAGGGCCGCGAGCAGCAGCACCACCCGCAACGGCGTCCACCAGGGGTGCCGACCGGCGTGGTCGCCCAGCGGCCCGCCGGCCACCTCGCTCAGCGACCGGACGAGCGCGTCGTCGCGACTGGGGTGGACGCGGTCCGCCATCACCTCACCCGCATCACGTCAGCGCGGTCCGACGGCCCGGCTCACGGACGCCGGGAGGCCGGGCGTCGCCGCGACGGCGGGTCGACCGTCGTGCGCGAGGGCGCGACGGTCGGGCTCGTCGGCGCCGGGGCGCTGGGCGGCGGGGCCGTCTCGGTCGGCGTGGTGGGCGGCGGCACCGTCTCGGTCGGCGTGGTGGGCACCGGCACCGGCACGGTGGGCGTGGGCGTCGGGGTGACCGTCTCGGTCGGCGTCTCCGTGGGGGTCTCGGTCGGCGACGGCTCCTGGGTCTCGATCGTCGGCGTCCGGCTGGGCTTCCTCGTCGGCGACGGCTGCGGCGCGCTGGGGGTGGCGGTGGTCGCCGGCGGGACGTACGGCTCGTGACCGTCGGTGGGCGCGTCGCCCTCGACGTACGCAGGCGGCGGGAACTCCTCGACCTCCATGCCCTCCATGGCGCTCTGCATGATGGCCGTCCACGTCTGCGCCGGGTAGACGGCACCGAAGTAGGAGGGCAGCCAGCCGTCGAGCTGGTTGTCACCGTCGCCGCGCACGTACATCACGGCGGTGGCGAGCTGTGGGGTGTAGCCGGCGAACCAGGCCGAGGACACCTCGTCCTTGTCGTTGGTCGCGGTGCCGGTCTTGCCGGCCGCGGGCCGACCGAGGGCGAGGGCCGCCTGCCCGGTGCCGTTCTGCACGATCTGCTGCATGGCGTACGACGTGTCGGCCGCGATGTCCTCGTCGACGGCCGTGCGGGTCTCGTCCTTGCGGGAGTAGCGGACCTCGCCGTTGCGGTCGACGACCTTCTCGACGACGTGGACGTCCGCACGCTCGCCGCCGTTGGCGATGGACGCGTAGGCGTTGGCCATGTTGATGGGGCTGACGCGGCCCTTGCCGAGGGTGATCAGGGTGTCGTCCGACAAGAAGTCCACCGACCGGTTGGGGATGCCGGGGTACTGCTTGGCCGGCTCGTTGCCCGGGATGCCCAGGGCACGCGCCATGTCGTAGATCTGCTGCGGCCCGTCGGACATCGAGTTCGACATGTCCACGAAGGCGGTGTTGATCGACTCCTCGGCCGCCGTCACCAGGGAGACGGAGTCGCCGTAGTCGTTGCCGAGCCCGTCGGAGCCGGTGCCCTCGTTGCGGACCTGGGTCCCGTCGGGGAACTCGTACGGCGAGTTGCCGTCGAAGCTGTCCGTGAGCTCGAACCCGTCCTTGATCGCGGCCGCGATGGTCAGCGGCTTGATCGTCGATCCGGCCATGCCGCCGGTGGCGGCCCAGTTGATCTGCGAGTCGAGGTAGTCCTGGCCCCCGTAGAAGCCGCGCAGCGCGCCGGTGCCCACCTCGACCGTGGCGGCGCCGACGTGCAGCTCCTTGTCGCCGAAGCCCTCGGGCCGCTGCTCGCGGACGCCCTCCTCGGCGGCCTGCATCGCCGCCGGGGTGAAGGTGGTGGTCACCCGGAGGCCACCGCCGTCGATCTCCTCCTCGGTGAACTCCCCGCTGGCGAGCAGCTCCTGCTTGACCAGCGTCAGCATGTGGCCGCGCTGGCCGCCGTACTGGCTCTGCACCGCGATGTCGGGGAACTTCGGCAGCCGCTTGACGGCCTTCTGGGCCTGCTCGGCGGTGATGGCGTCGGTGTCGACCATGGCGTCGAGGACGTAGGCGTAGCGCTCCTTGAGCGCCGCTCGCGCCTCCTTGCCACCGTCGGGGTCGTAGCGCGACGGGTTGTTGAGGACCGTGGCCAGCACCGCGCTCTCACGCAGGGTGAGGTCGGCGGCGTCCTTGTCGAAGAACGCCTGCGAGGCGGCCTGGACGCCGTACGCACCGCGACCGAAGTAGATCGTGTTGAGGTAGCCCTCGAGGATCTCGGCCTTGCTCAGCTCGTTCTGGATCTTGACCGAGACGACGGCTTCCTTGATCTTGCGCTGGTAGCTCTGCTCGCTGGTCAGGTAGAGGATCTTGACGTACTGCTGGGTGATGGTCGAGGCGCCCTGGCGGTCGTTGCCGCGGGCGTTGGAGAACGCCGCGCGCAGGATCCCCTTGGGGTCGATGCCCTGGTCGGTCCAGAACGTCTGGTTCTCCGCCGCGACGACCGCGTCCTGCATCTGCTGCGGCATCTCCGAGAGTGGGATGGACTCACGGTTCTGGTCGTCGTAGAAGGTGCCGAGCTCCTGCTTGCCGCCGCTGTAGTAGACGAAGGTCGTCTGGGCCTTGAACGCCTCGTTGGGGGCGGGGATCGCGATCGACTTGTAGAGGACGAAAAGGGCGATCAGGCCCAGCAGGCCGACGACCAGTCCCACCAGCAGCAGCTTCTTGAGGACACTGCGGACCCGCTGGCCGGTGGTCCTGCGGGGCTTGGTGGGTCGGCGCTTGGAGGCCGGACCGTCTGCTCTGCGCTTCGCACTCACGGCGGCAAGGGTACGGCCACCGGGGTGGCTGGGCCCTAATGCGCACACCAGAGGCACGGTGAATGGCGCTCTTCGGATATATCGGTACGATAGGTCACGTGGCACGTCGTGGAGAAACCATCGAGCTCGCAGTCCTCGGACTGCTGCACGAGGCACCCATGCACGGCTACGAGCTCCGCAAGCGGCTCAACCTCATGCTGGGCTGGGGGCGGGTGCTGTCCTACGGCTCCCTCTACCCGGCCCTGAAGAAGATGCTGCGCACCGGCCTCATCGAGGAGCTCACGACCACCACCCCGGTGACCAGGCGACCGCGGATCGTCTACCAGGTCACCGCGGCGGGCACCGAGGAGTTCTCCCGGCTGATGTCCGAGGTCGGGCCCACGGCGTGGGAGGACGACACCTTCGACATCCGCTTCGCCTTCTTCTCCTCCACCGACATGGAGATCCGGCTGCGCGTCCTCGAGGGACGTCGTACCCGGCTCCAGGAGCGGCTCGCCCGGGTCCAGCAGGACCTCGAGCGCACGCAGGCCGAGGTCGACCGCTACGCCGGTGAGCTCCAGCGGCACGGGGTCGAGTCGGTGGAGCGCGAGGTGCGCTGGCTCTCGGACCTCATCAGGGCCGAGCGCGGTGAGTCACCAGGACACGTCAGCACCACCCCAGTCACCAGCACAGACCAGTAGACGCAACCAGCCAGACAGGAGAGCCCCATGGGTTCGGTACGAGTAGCAATCGCGGGAGTCGGCAACTGCGCCACCTCCCTCATCCAGGGCGTGGAGTACTACCGGGACGCCGACCCGCAGGCCACCGTGCCCGGGCTCATGCACGTCAAGTTCGGCGACTACCACGTCGGTGACGTCGAGTTCGTCGCCGCGTTCGACGTCGACGACAAGAAGGTCGGCAAGGACCTCTCCGAGGCCATCAACGCCTCCGAGAACAACACCATCAAGATCGCCGACGTCCCGACGCTCGGCATCGAGGTGCTGCGCGGCCCGACGCTCGACGGTCTCGGCAAGTACTACCGGATGACCATCGACGAGTCCCCCGCCGAGGCGGTCGACGTCGTCCAGGTCCTCAAGGACGCCAAGGTCGACGTCCTCGTGTCCTACCTTCCGGTGGGCTCGGAGGAGGCCGACAAGTTCTACGCCCAGTGCGCCATCGACGCCGGTGTCGGCTTCGTCAACGCCCTGCCCGTCTTCATCGCCTCCGACCCCGTGTGGGCCAAGAAGTTCGAGGACGCCGGCGTCCCGATCGTGGGTGACGACATCAAGTCCCAGGTCGGCGCCACCATCACGCACCGCGTGATGGCCAAGCTGTTCGAGGACCGCGGCGTCGCGCTGGACCGCACCTACCAGCTCAACGTCGGCGGCAACATGGACTTCAAGAACATGCTCGAGCGTGAGCGCCTGGAGTCCAAGAAGGTCTCCAAGACCCAGGCCGTGACGTCCAACCTCAAGGGCGAGCTGGCCGACAAGATCAGCGACCGCAACGTCCACATCGGTCCCTCGGACTACGTGGCGTGGCTCGACGACCGCAAGTGGGCCTACGTCCGCCTCGAGGGTCGTGCCTTCGGTGACGTCCCCCTCAACCTCGAGTACAAGCTCGAGGTCTGGGACTCGCCCAACTCGGCCGGCATCATCATCGACGCTGTCCGCGCCGCGAAGATCGCCATGGACCGTGGCGTCGGTGGCCCGATCATCCCGGCCTCGACCTACCTGATGAAGTCCCCGCCGGTGCAGATGCCCGACGACCTCGGTCGCGCGGAGCTGGAGAAGTTCATCGCCGGCGAGTGACCTCGCGGCACCACCCGCTGCACCCCGTACCACCGCACCACCCGACAGCCCCGGCCACCGGCCGGGGCTGTCGGCATTTCCCGACCTCCTCCGGCGTCCCTCACAGGTGGTCCAGACCGGTCCGGACGGATGTATCAGGGACGCGGCGGTCCGCTCTGACCGGATGCACAGGCCGCACCGGGGGGACCGCGGCACAGGAGTCGACCGGAGGGAACCACCATGCGGCAGCACACGGATCTCGACCTGGTCCCGGCAGTCGTGGTGACCCTGACCGTCGGCCGGCTCCTGGTAGGTGGGACCGGTGCCACGGGGGCGCTTGGTCCGTGGGGGCCCAAGCGGGCCCACCGGAGGGGGGTGCAGGCGGGTCGCGTCCAGGGGGACGGCTCCGCCACGCCCCCCTCCGGCAGCACCGGCGCGACGCAGGAGCACTGAGCAGGGGGACGAGACGCTGTCGACCACGGGGGGCGACAGCGCCGTCGAGGCGGCCCGCACCCGGGGGG
>NZ_JBFUKA010000043.1:0-42440 GCF_056401085.1 Nocardioides sp. P4_G4 | reverse complement strand
GAGTCCACGTCGCCGCCGAGCCGGGGCACGACGGCGGCCACGACGCCGACGACGCCGACGACGGCCACCGAGGCGACCGCCGTACCGATCCGGGCGCGGCGCTGCCGGGTGCGGCCGCGGGAGACGCCGCCGGCGACGAGCCGGTCGACGTCGGGGAGCGCGAGGTGGTCGGCGGCCTGCCGCAGGAGCAGGTCGACGCCGTGGTCAGGGGTGGTCATCAGGAGCCTCCGGAGTCGATGAGGTCGTCGAGCGAGGTGCCCAGCACGGCACGCAGTCGGTCGAGCGCCCGCAACGTGCGGTTGCGGACGGCCTGCGGCGTCACGCCGAGCGCGGCGGCGGTGTCGGCGACGGAGATGTCGTCGAGGTACCGCATCACCAGCACGGCGCGATCGAGCGGCGCGAGCCGGTCGAGCGCGGCGGCGAGCGTGAGCCGGGTGGCGGCCCCGTCGTCGTGCTCCGGTCCGGTCACGACCCGCTCCGGCAGGTGCTCGGTCGGGCGTTCGTGGTTGCTGCGACGGCGCTGGGCGCTGATGTAGGTGCGCACCAGCGCGGTGTGGGCATAGGCGGCGGGGTTGTCGATCCCGCCCCCCAGCGGCCGGTGCCACCGGACGAAGACCTTGGCCAGGGTGTCCTGGACCAGGTCCTCGGCGCGGTGGGCGTCGCCGCACAGCATCCAGGCAGACCGGTAGAGCTGGGGCGTCCGCGTGCGGGCGAACTCCTCGAACTCCTCGTGCCTGCGGGACATCTCACTCCTCGGGTGTGGTGGCGTCACCCCTCAGACGCACTGAACCACCGTCCGTGTTGCATCCGGCGGACGTCGTCGTCGGCTCCCCGGTCGGCGTTCGCGTCACGTTCACCCGTACGACGGTCGCGACCGCCACGGTGGGGCCATGGCCAAGCGCTCCGTGTACCTCCACGTCGGTCCCGCCCTCCCCGCGGTCGAGGCACTCCACGAGGCACTACAGGAGGCACTGCAGGACCACCCCGCGCTCGCCGGCGCAGGCGTCCTCCTCCCGGCGGTCGACCAGGACCTGATGGACCGCGCGGACGTCGAGATCCGGCGTCGGCACAAGGCCCTCGGCCTGCGGCGCAAGGACGTCGAGGGCTCGTGGGCGAAGGTCTGTCGCAAGGCCTTCAAGGCGCGGAGTGACGTGCTGATCACCCAGCCGGGGTTCGTCGGTGCCACGACCGAGCAGGCCGCGCTGGCGGTCGACGGGCTGGTCGGCATGCGGATCCACATCGTGCTCACGCCCGCCGTCGCGCCCGAGCCGGCCGCGCTGGCCGACCTCGTCGGTCCGTGGGCGGGGTGCGCGAAGCCCTCGCGCATCCACGTCCTGCCGGTGGGCGCGGCCCCGACGGCTGTGGACCTCGGGACGGGGCTCGCCGGACTCGCGGTGCGGGCCCGCGCGGCCGACGCCGAGCGCCGGCTGGCCAAGCGGAACCGGCAGCGCCGGGGCGTCGCTGCCTAGTGCGGCTGCCAGGCGTCGTCGTCGACCGTGAGGGAGGCGACCTCGGGCGGCAGGGTGCCGTCGGCGAGGTCCTGGATGGAGACCCGCTCGAAGACCCCGCGCAGCGAGCTGCGCGCCGCGATCCAGACGTGCTGGAGCACCTGGGCGGACTCGCCGTAGGCGACGGCCTCGGGGCGCAGGCCGTAGACGGACACGAGCGGGCCGTCGACGGCCCGGATCACGTCGGCGACGGTGACCGTCTCGGGACCGCGGGCGAAGCGCCAGCCACCGGACTGGCCGCGCTGGGACACCACGATGTCGGCGCGACGCAGGTCGGCGAGGATGGCCTGCAGGAACCCGTGGGGGATGTCCTGCGCCTTGCCGAGCTGCTCGGCGCTCACCGCAGACCCGTCCGTGCGGACGGCGATCTCGATCAGAGCCCTGAGGGCGTAGTCAGCCTTGGCGGAGACGCGCATGGGAGGAGTTTGTCAGACAAAGTCGCCCCACACACTCCACGTGGGGCCCAGAGGTCCCGCGCGCCCACCCGTCAGACCGGGGCGGGCTCCAGCGGGCGGTCCTCGGCGACCTCGCGGGCGAGGCGCTCCTGCTTGACGGCCCAGGCGATGCCCGTCACCCAGAGCGTGAAGAGGACGGCCGCGGCCAGGCCCACCACGATGCCGGTGGCGCCGAGCGACTCGAGGACCGTCTTGGTGTTGGTGAGCACGATCAGACCACCGGCCGCGACTCCCAGCACCCGGGCGGCGAGGTGCTTGACCAGCCACGCGGCGATCGGCGCGGCGACGACGCCACCGGCCAGCAGGGCGCCGGCGTAGCCCCAGTTGATGCCCTGGCTGCCCAGGGCGAGGATGAAGCCGAGCGAGCCACCCACGGCGACGACGAACTCCGAGGTGTCGATCGAGCCGACCACCTTGCGGGGCTCGAGGCGACCGCTGGACAGCAGCGAGGTCGTGCCGACCGGGCCCCACCCGCCGCCACCGATGGCGTCGAGCGCGCCGGCCACCAGGCCCATGGGAGCCAGGAAACCGGCCGAGGGCCGCGCCTTGAACTGCGGTCGGCGACCGCCCAGGCGCAGGAAGCGGTAGATGACGTACACGCCGAGGCCCAGCAGGATCGTCGCGACGATCGGCTTGGCGATCGCGGCATCGAGGTTGGACAGCGCCGTCGCCCCGATGAACGCACCGACGAAGCCGGGCACGGCGAGGATCGAGACGGTGCGCCAGTCGACGTTGCCGAGCCGGTGGTGCGAGGCGCCCGAGACGAGCGACGTACCGATCTCGGAGAAGTGGACGGCGGCCGAGGCGGCGGCCGGGGCGACACCGGCGGCGATCAGCAGCGTGGAGGACGTGACCCCGTAGGCCATGCCCAGGGACCCGTCGATGAGTTGTGCGATGAGCCCGACGAAGCCGAGCACGATGAGCTTGCGCATGGAGGTGCGACCCTTCTTCTGCGTATGTCTATGCAAAGACTAGATATACGTAATCAAGTGGGTCAACTTCTCCCACCTGTGACCCGCCCCATGGCCCCAACTGGTGAGTTCGTGTTGCGCGCGGCCGATCGGCGAGGCATCATTTTGTTACTGGCGAGTAGCAGCACGGGCTGCTCGCCGCCGGACCCGCTCCGCGGGGCCGGCCACCACTGGACCGGATCCCTCGCAGGACCGGTGCCCCGAAACGGAATAGGTGGATCGTGAGCCACTACAAGAGCAACCTGCGCGACATCGAGTTCAACCTCTTCGAGGTGCTCGGCCGGGACGAGGTCCTCGGCCAGGGTCCCTTCGCCGAGGTCGACGGTGAGACCGCCCGCGAGATCCTCGCCGAGGTGGCCCGTCTCTCGCGCGACGATCTCGCGGCGTCCTACGTCGACAGCGACCGCAACCCGCCGGTCTTCGACCCCGAGACGCACACGGCACCCGTGCCCGAGTCCTTCAAGAAGAGCTACCAGGCCTGGATGGACTCCGAGTACTGGCGCCTCCAGATCCGCGAGGAGCTCGGCGGCACTCCTGCCCCGTCCTCGCTCGTGTGGGCCATGGGCGAGATGGTGCTCGGCGCCAACGCCCCCGTGTGGATGTACGCCGCCGGCCCGCCGTTCGCCGGCGTCGTCCACGCCAACGGCAACGAGCGCGACCAGCGCGTCGCCGAGATCATGGTCGAGCGCCAGTGGCCGTGCACCATGGTGCTGACCGAGCCCGACGCGGGCTCCGACGTCGGCGCGGGCCGCACCAAGGCCACCCCCAACGAGGACGGCTCCTGGAACGTCACCGGGGTCAAGCGCTTCATCACCTCGGCCGAGGGCGACCTCAGCGACAACACGATGCACCTCGTCCTCGCCCGCCCCGAGGGCGTCGAGGGTGCCGGCGGCCCGGGCACCAAGGGCCTGTCGCTGTTCTGGATGCCGACGTACCACTTCGACCACCAGACCGGTGAGCTCACCGGCGAGCGCAACGGCGTCTACGTCACCAACGTCGAGCACAAGATGGGCATCAAGGTCTCCAACACGTGCGAGGTCACCTTCGGCGACCCGCAGGTCGGCGGCGGCGAGCCCGCCCGGGGCTGGCTGCTCGGCGAGGTGCACAACGGCATCGCCCAGATGTTCGACGTCATCGAGAACGCCCGGATGATGGTCGGCACCAAGGCCATCGCCACGCTCTCGACGGGCTACCTCAACGCCCTCGAGTACGCCAAGGAGCGCGTCCAGGGTGCCGACCTGACCCAGGCGGCCGACAAGACGGCGCCGCGGGTCACGATCACGCACCACCCCGACGTGCGTCGCTCGCTGATGACCCAGAAGTCGTTCGCCGAGGCCATGCGCGCGCTGGTGCTCTACACCGCCACCTGGCAGGACCAGGTCATGCTCGCCGAGCACGCGGGCGAGAAGGACGAGCTGGCCGCGGCGGTCAACGACCTGCTGCTGCCCATCGTCAAGGGCTACGGCTCCGAGCGCTCGTGGGTGCTGCTGGGCACCGAGTCGCTGCAGACCTTCGGTGGCTCCGGGTTCCTCCAGGAGTACCCGGTCGAGCAGTACGTCCGCGACGCCAAGATCGACACCCTCTACGAGGGCACCACGGCGATCCAGGGCCAGGACTTCTTCTTCCGCAAGATCGTCAAGGACCAGGGCCGCGCGCTGGGTCACCTGGCCAAGGAGATCGAGTCGTTCATCGCGAGCGAGGCCGGCAACGGTCGCCTCAAGGTCGAGCGCCAGCTGCTGGCGACCGCCCTCGAGGACGCGAACGCCATCGTCGGGCACATGATCAACGACCTGATGTCGGCAGACGCCTCGGCCGAGGGCGGCGACCTGCGCAACATCTACAAGGTGGGCCTCAACACGACCCGTCTGCTGATGGCGCTGGGCGACGTCGTGTGTGCGTGGCTGCTGCTGCGCCAGGCCGAGGTCGCGCTGGGCAAGCTGGCCGGCACGGAGTCTGATCCGGTGGCGAGCAAGGACAAGGCGTTCGTCCTGGGGACTGTGGCTGACGCACCGCTTCGTCGTCACCGAGGCCCCGTCGTCGTACCCGGACATGACAGGTGTCATCCCCAGGTCGTGACAGCCGGACCGGGGACGGAGCGCCGTTCCGGTCCACGCTGGACGCATGAGCACCCCAGCCCCGCCCCCGGCCATCCGCGCCACCGGCCTCACCAAGTCCTTCCGGCTCCCCGACGGCACCGGCGTCACCGCCGTCGACGCCATCGACCTGACCGTCGCGCCCGGCGAGATCGTGGCCTTCCTCGGGCCGAACGGCGCCGGCAAGACCACCACGGTCGACATGCTGCTCGGCCTCACCTCCCCCACCGCCGGGACCGTCGAGGTGTACGGCGAGGCGCCCGCGCGAGCCGTGGCCGCCGGCCGGGTCAGCGCCGTCATGCAGACCGGAGGCCTGCTGGGTGACTTCACCGTGGTGGAGACCGTGCAGGCCATCGCCGCGCTGCACGGACGCCGGGACCGGGTCGAGGAGGTCGTCGAGCGGGCCGGACTGGCGCCGATCGCCCGGCGCCGGGTCCAGGCGTGCTCGGGCGGGGAGCAGCAGCGGCTCAAGTTCGCGCTGGCCCTGGTGCCGGACCCGGACCTGATCGTGCTCGACGAGCCCACGACCGGGATGGACGTCGGCAGCCGGCAGGCGTTCTGGGAGACCATGCGCGCCGACGCCGCCAGCGGGCGCACCATCGTCTTCGCCACCCACTACCTCGCGGAGGCCGACGAGTTCGCGGCCCGCACCGTGCTGATGAAGTCCGGGCGCATCGTCGAGGACGGCCCGACCGCGGACGTGCGCGCGGCCTTCGGTGGCCGGACCGTCTCCTTCCGGCCCCCCGCCGGGGCGGTCCACCGCGACGGCRTCGACCCCGCGTGGCTGGCCCGCGTCGGGGAGGCCCTCGCCCCCCTCGGCGTCACCGACGTCGAGGTCTCCAGCGCCAGCCTGGAGGCCGCCTTCCTCGCCCTCACCCGCACCGACGACCTCGCAGGAGCCTCACGATGAGCACCACCGTCCAGTCCCTCCCGCCGTCCGCCACCCGGTCCGCCCCCCGGTCCCCGGCCGCACTCGTCGGCTACGCCGTCCTCGACCTGCGACGTCAGGTGCGCGACCGGGTGCAGATGTTCTTCGTCGTCGCTCTGCCCGCCTTCATGTACGTCGTCTTCGGGCTCGGGTCCGACGAGCCGGTGGGCAGCGGCAACGTCGCGATGTACGTCATGATCTCGATGGCGGCGTACGGCGCTGTCACGGCGACCACGGGGGTGGCCGGCAGCGCCGCACTGGAGCGGACCAGCGGGTGGGGGCGCCAGCTGGCGCTCACGCCGCTGCGACCGCTGTCCTTCCTCACCCTCAAGACCGGCCTGGCCATGGCCGTCGCCGCGGTCCCGGTCGCCCTGATCTACACCATCGGCGCCGCCACGGGCGCTTCCGGCACCACCTCCGACTGGCTGCTGTCCGGCGTCATCGTGTGGGCGGGATCGGCGCTCTTTGCGGTCTACGGACTGGCCGTGTGCCTGGCCTTCCGCAGCGACAACTCGGTCGGTATCGCCTCGGGACTCATCGTGATCATGGCGTTCCTGGGCAACGTGTTCACCCCGATGTCGGGGCTGATCCTCGACATCGGACGCTTCACCCCTCTCTACGGGTACGCCGCGCTGGCCCGCTACCCGCTCACCGACGGCTGGACACCGAGCGACACCCACGACCCGCTGTGGCTCCCGGTCGCTAACGTGCTCGCGTGGACGGTGATCTTCGCGGGAGTCGCGCTCTGGGGCCTACGTCGTGGCCAGGAGCGGGTGTGACGCCTGCCGGGACCCCGGTCACGCAGCCGGTCCCGCAGCCGGTCTCCCCCTGGGAGCGGTACGCCTGGATCTTCGCCGGCATCTGGCTGGTCTTCCTCGTCTACCCGGTGATCGAGACGTTCCAGGCCACCGAGTCGCCCGCGGTCACGGTGGTCGGGCTCGCCCTCCTGGCGGCGTTCGGCGTCTTCTACATGCTCGGCTTCGGATGGCTCGACGACCGGCCGTGGCTGGTCTTCGGGATCCTGGTGGCGCTGGCGTTGGGCACGGTGCCGATCATCGGGGTCGAGGTGATCGCGCTCACGCCGTACCTCGGTGTCTTCGCAGCCCTGCACCTCCCGGCGCCGTGGTGGCCGCGGGTCACCGTCGTCGTGGCGGTCCTGCCGCTGCTGTCACTGGTCGCGGGGGACGGGTTCCCGGCCTTCTTCTTCCTCATGGTGTGGCCGATCATCATCGGGATGGTGCTGCTGCGGGTCTTCACCGAGGGTGAGCGACGGGTCGGGGAGAGCCGCGCCGAGCTGGCCCTGGTCGCGGAGCGCGACCGGGTGGCCCGCGACGTCCACGACGTCCTCGGCCACTCCCTCACCGCGCTGAGCATCAAGGCCGAGCTCGCCGAGCGACTCATCGACGTCGACCCCGAGCGCGCCCGCGCCGAGCTCGTGTCGATCCAGGAGACGGCGCGCCAGGCTCTGGCCGAGGTCCGATCCACGGTCGGGGGGTTGCGGGCCAGCAACCTGGCGGCCGAGCTGGCCGCCGCACCCCTGGTGCTGACGGACGCGGGTGTCCGCACGGTCGTGCAGGGCGGGGTCGCCGACACCGACCCGCGGCACCGCACCCTGCTCGCGTGGGTGCTGCGGGAGGCCGTGACCAACGTGGTCCGCCATGCGGGCGCGTCCACCGTGGTGGTCGAGCTCGGACCACGGGGCATCACCGTCTCCGACGACGGCGCCGGGATCTCTCGTCCCGAGGGCAACGGACTGCGCGGCATGCGCGAGCGGGTCACGGACGCGGGCGGCACCCTGGTCGTGGGCGATGCCGCCCCGGGCACGCGTGTCGAGGTGCTGCTCCCGTGATCCGGCTGCTGCTGGCCGACGACCAGGCCCTGGTGCGCGGGGCGCTGGCTGCCCTGCTGGACCTCGAGAGCGACCTGTCGGTGGTCGCTCAGGTGGGACGCGGCGACGAGGTGCTCGAGGCGGCGCGGGCCTCCGCGGCCGACGTGTGCCTGCTCGACATCGAGATGCCGGGCCTCACCGGGCTGGAGGTGGCCGAGCAGCTGCGCAGCGCGCTGCCCGGCACCCGGTCGCTCATCGTGACGACCTTCGGGCGCCCCGGCTACGTGCGCCGCGCGCTGGACGCCGGCGCGGCCGGTTTCGTCGTCAAGGACACCCCGGCGCGCGAGCTCGCGGACGCCGTACGCCGCGTCCACGCCGGTCTGCGCGTCGTCGACCCCACCCTGGCGGCCGAGTCCCTGATGGCCGGGCCATCGCCGCTGACGGCGCGGGAGGCCGAGATCCTGCGGCTGGCGCTCGACGGCTCACCGGTCGCCACGATCGCCCGCACGGCGCACCTCTCGCAGGGCACCGTCCGCAACCACCTGTCCGCGGCGATCGGCAAGACCGGGGCCGCGACCCGGGGCGAGGCGGCCCGGATCGCGCAGGCGCACGGCTGGCTCTAGTCGTCCTCGGCCCCGCCGACGAGGTCGGCGAGCGCGACGTCGGTGTCGGAGAACTTCTCGGGCACCGGCTGGCCGACGAGCGCCCGGATCGTGTCTGTGGCGTCCCAGTCGTTGGCCTGCATGCCGGCGACCACGGTGCCGTCCTTGGCCCACAGCACGGTGAGCCCGCCGACGAGGTCGTCGCCGCGCACCACCATCTCATCGTGGCCGTCGGGCCCCACGCTGCCGACGTACTCCATGCCCATGTCGTACTGGTCGGTGAAGAAGTAGGGCTGCCGGGTGTAGGGCTGGTCGTCGCCCAGCATGGCGCGCGCGGCGGCCCGGCCCTGGTGCTGGGCGGTGTCCCAGTGCTCGACGCGGATGCGGCGACCCAGGACGGGGTGGGCGTGGTTGGCGACGTCCCCGACGGCGAAGACGTAGGGATCGCTGGAGCGCAGCGTCTCGTCGACCAGGATGCCGTTGTCGACGGCGAGTCCGGCCTCGCGGCCGAGCCGGTCATCGGGGATGGCACCGATCCCCACGACCGCCAGGTCGGGAGTCACCTCGTGGCCGTCGGAGAGGCGCACGGAGCCGCCGTCGGTGGACTCGACGGTCGTGCCGAGGCGCAGGTCGACGCCGTGGCCCCGGTGGAGCTCGGCGAACCGGGCACCGAGCTCGGGGCCCAGGACCCCCAGGAGGGGCTGCTCGGCGGGGTCGACAACGGTGACGTCCACGCCGGCCAGCCTGGCGGCGGCGGCCACCTCGAGCCCGATCCAGCCGGCACCGACGACCAGGATGTGGCCCAGGAAGGCCTCCTTGAGGGCCACCGAGTCGTCGATGGTGCGCAGGTAGGTGACCGACACGTCGGAGTCGTCGAGGTCCCCCAGGCGTCGGGGCGTGGCCCCGGTGGCGATCAGCAGCCGGTCGTAGGGCACCGACTCGGCGCCGGCGTGCACCTGGCGCCGGTCGAGGTCGATGCCGGTGACCACGGTGCCGGTGCGCAGGTCGACATCGTTGTCGTCGTACCAGTGCTGCTCCATCACGTGCGCGGACTCGGGCGTCGCGTCGCCGAGCAGGATGCCCTTGGACAGCGGTGGCCGCTCGTACGGCAGGTGGCGCTCGGCGGCGAGGACCACGATGCCGTCCTCGTGCCCGCGGTCGCGGAGCTCCCGTGCGGCGTTGGCGGCGGCGATGCCGCCACCGATGATGACGATGTCCATGAGTGCCCCTGGGTGAGTGCGCGCGCCTGCCGGATCGGCGCTTCGCACGCTACAAGCGCCGCGGGACCGGCGCCACAGTCAACAGACCCCACTCTGCCCAGGGGCGGTCACGTCAGATCTCGCGGCGCTCCTCGACGTGCGTGGTGCGCGAGCGCTGCTGGTTCATCACCAGCGCGAGCACCAGCGACAGCACTCCGGCCGCCACCAGGATCCAGCCGAGCGTCTCGCTGGCGACGAACTCGTCGATTGCGCTGAGGTCGACTGCTCCGGTCAGCAGGATGAGACCGAGGACGAGCAGGACGATGCCGAGACCAATACCCATGAGGAGCTCCTTCGTACGACGGCGCCGGTGTGCCGCCTCTCCCACGAGGGTAGGACGGCGACGTCCGGAATCCGTGCACCGGCGGTACGACGACACCTCACGGGCCGCTGGAAGCTGAGTCACCCGGTGACTCAGGTCGCAGCACCACCCCCGGCACCCGGGCCGCTGGAAGCTGAGTCACCCGGTGACTCAGGTCGCAGCGCCGGCCGCGCCGCCCAGGGGCAGGGCCAGCACGGCGTCGCCGCCGGCGGTGATCCGCACCGGAACGCCCCAGTCCTGCTGGTGCATGTGGCAGGCCGCCCCCTCGCCGCCACCCTCGTCGCACGAGGCGGCGCGGGCCGCCACGTGCAGCACCCCGTCCTCCACGTGGGGATCGAGCACGAGCTCGCGACGCAGGTCGGTGCCCCGGCCCTCGCCCTCGCGGATGAGGGCCGGCGGGGTGGCGGTGACGAGCAGCTGCGACGGCGGGCCGAGGCGGTCGTCGACCTTCTGACCGGGCGGCGGGGTGAAGGCGATCTCGAGCGACAGCCGGGCGCCCACGTCGGTCACCGGCCGCTGGGTGGTGTGGCTGAAGTCGGTCGCCACGACGCTCGCGTCCAGCGGCACCCGGGTCAGCCGGTGGGCGGCCGACTCGACGACGACGAGACCCCCGCCGTCCGGGTAGAGCCCGCTCGGCTCGGCGAGATCGACGGCCAGGGTGGTCAGCTCCCCGTCGGCGAAGCGGCGTACGGCGCCGTTGTAGGTGTCCGCGACCGCGATCGAGCCGTCGGGCAGGACGGCCACGCCGAGAGGGTGCTGGAGCAGCGCCCCGTCGGCCGGGCCGTCGCGGAAGCCGAAGTCGAACAGCCCGGTGCCGACCGCGGTGTGCACCTCGGCCGGATCACCGGGCGTCGGCGCCTGGATCCAGCGCAGGGAGGACGTCTCCGCGTCGGCGAGCCACAGCCGATCGCCGTCGGCGGCCAGCCCGCTGGTCTGGGCGAACCACGCCTGGTCGGGCGGGCCGTCGAGCAGCCCCTCGTTGAGGGTGCCGGCGGCCACCTCCACCTCAGCCGTCAGCGGGTCGAACGTCCACAGCTGGTGGATGCCCGCCATCGCGATCCAGACCCGGTCCTGCCACCAGGCGACGTCCCACGGGCTGCTGAGCCGCTCCGTGCCGTCGCCCTGCATCCACTGGGTGCCGTCGCCGGCGAGGGTCCGGACCTCTCCGGTCGCGAGCGAGAGGCCGGCGAGCCGGTGGCCGACCGTGTCGGCGACCACCACGTCGTACCCGACCCGGGCGGCGAGCCCGCTGGGCAGCAGGCACAGGCCGTTGGGCTCACGGAACCCGCCGAACCGCCGGACCACCGCACCCTCGTCGTCGAGCAGCACGACCTCGTCGTGCCCGGCGTCGGCGACCAGCACCCCGCCGCTCGTGCCGGAGGAGGCGGGCACCGGCACGGCCTTCGCGGGGAAGCGGAGCTCGCTCGGCTCCACGACCGGCGCGACGTACGGCGAGTCGCCCGGCTGCAGGGTGCCCCGCGCCCGGTGCTCGGGGACGAGCTCCGCGAGCAGCGAGGCGATCGCGTGGGCGTGCCCCTCCCCGGCGTACTGGGCGACGATGTAGCCCTCCGGGTCGATCAGCACCAGCGTCGGCCAGGCCCGCGCCGTGTAGGCCTGCCAAGTCGTGAGCTCGGGGTCGTCGAGCACCGGGTGCTGGACGGCGTACCGCTCGACGGCGGCGACCAGCGCGTCGGGGTCGGCCTCGTGGACGAACTTGGGCGAGTGGACGCCGACGACGACCAGCTCCTCGGCGTACTGCTCCTCCACCGGGCGCAGCTCGTCGAGGACGTGCAGGCAGTTGATGCAGCAGAACGTCCAGAAGTCGAGGAGGACGAAGCGACCTCGCAGGTCGCGGACGGACAGCGGGGCGGCGGTGTTGAGCCAGCCGCGGCCGGTGAGCTCGGGGGCACGGACATGCACGTCCCCCATTGTCCCCCGCGACCCGCACCGCCCGTGCCACTAGGGTGCGCCTCATGAGCACACCTCCCGCGGACAGCCGCGGCGACGTCGCACTGACCGGCTACGTCGACCTGTGGTGGCAGGCCGTCAACGACTTCACCGCCCTGCTCGAGAAGGTGCCGGCCGAGCAGTGGTCGACCCCCACCGACCTGCCGGGCTGGGACGTCCACGCGGTGGCCGCGCACACCGCGCACCTCGAGTCCCTGCTGTCCGGCGGGGAGCACGTCGACGTCGAGATCGGCGACGTCCCGCACGCCCGCGGGATGATGGGCCGCTTCACCGAGCAGGGCGTGGTCGCCCGGCGCGACGCCACCCCCGACGACCTCATCAACGAGATCCGGGCCGCCGCGACGGCGCGCCACACCGCACTGCTGGCCGACCCGCCGACCGACCCGGACGCACCGGCGCCCGGCGTCTACGGCGCCATCGGCTGGACCACCCTGACGCTGCTGCGCAACCGTCCGCTGGACCTGTGGATGCACGAGCAGGACGTACGCCGCGCGGTCGGCCAGCCGGGCGGGCTGGGCGCCGACGCGGCCGCCCACTCCACCGACTACCTGTGCGAGAGCCTGGGCTACGTGCTGGCCAAGCGCGTCGGGGCCGACCCGGGCACGACCGTCGTGCTCGAGGTCGAGGGCCACCGTCCGGTGGCCGCGACCGTCGCCGACGGAGGTCGGGGCCGGCTGCTCGACGAGGTCCCCACGGACCCCACCGTCGGGCTGCGCACCGACCGCGAGTCCTTCATCCTGCTGGCCGGCGGCCGCCGGGAGCCGGAGCCGGGGCGGGTCGAGGTCTTCGGGGACCCCGAGCTCGCGCGTCGGGTCCTGGCCGGACTGGCCGTCACCCCGTGAGCAGTGGCCCCGCAACCGCCTGGTCGCTCGCCGACATCCCCGACCTGACGGGCCGCACCGCGCTGGTCACCGGCACGACGCGGGGCGGCCTCGGCCACCACACCGCCCTGGAGCTCGCCCGGGCCGGCGCGCGCGTCGTGCTGGCCGGACGAGGTGCGGACAGGCTGACTGCGACGGACGAGGCGATCCGGGTCGAGGTCCCCGGCGCGCGGCTGGACCGGCTCGTGGTCGACCTCGCGGACCTCGGCTCGGTGCGCAGGGCCGGCGAGGAGGCGACGCCCCTCGGCCCGCTCGACGTGCTCGTCAACAACGCCGGGATCATGGCCGTCCCGCTCCGCCGGACCGCCGACGGGCTCGAGTCGCAGATGGCGACCAACCACTTCGGCCCGTTCCTGCTGACCGGGCTGCTGCTCCCCCAGGTGACCGCCGCCGGCGGCCGGGTGGTGACCCTCTCGTCCGGCATGCACAAGGTGGCCCGCCGGGCCCCGCTCGGCGACCCGCGCCGGCAGGAGGGCCGCTACCGCCGCTGGCGGGTCTACGGGGAGTCCAAGCTGGCCAACCTGCTGTTCACCTTCGAGCTCGACCGGCGCTGCCGCGAGGCCGGCCTCCCGGTGATCGCACTCGCCGCCCATCCCGGCTTCGCCGGCACGCACCTGGTGGTCAACGGCCAGCTGGGTCGCACCCACGGAGTCCCCGCATCCATCCTCGACGCCGCGGTGAGGGCGGTGTCGCAGTCGGCGGCCGCCGGCGCGTGGCCCACGCTGATGGCCGCGACGGCCGACCTGCCCGGGTCGACGTACGTCGGTCCCAGCGGACCCGGCGAGATGTCAGGCGCGCCGCAGGTGGTCACCCCGCGACGCCTCGCCCTGGACCCCGCCGCCCAGCGGCGGCTGTGGGAGATCAGCGAAGAGGCCACCGGCATCACCTACCCGTGAGGGGCTGTCCGCCGTCCGCGCCGCGCCCTAGGGTCTGCCGGGTGAAGACCTTCGGCGCCGCTCTCGTCCTCTCCGCCCTGATCACGTCGCTCGCCGCCGCGCCCGCGCAGGCCCGCGCCGACGACAACCCGTGGCTGCAGCAGCGGGTGCTCAACATGGCCCACTCCGGCGGTGAGCTGGAGGCGCCCACCAACACGATGTACGCCTTCAAGCGGGCCCTGCAGCACGGCGCGGACATGATCGAGCTCGACGTCCAGTCGACCCGGGACAGGCAGCTGGTGGTGCTGCACGACGCCACCGTCGGCGAGACGACCGACGGCACCGGCAAGGTCGAGGACCTGACCCTGCGACAGGTCCGGCGCTTCGATGCGGCCCACTGGTTCGTCCCGCGCGTCGGCACCACCCACGACGCGCGGGCCCGGAAGTACCGGTTCCGCGGCGTGCGCACCGGCGACCGTCCCGCGCCCCGTGGGTACAAGCGCACCGACTTCGCCGTCCCCACGCTGGCCCAGGTCTTCCGCCGCTTCCCGGGCGTGCCGATCAACATCGAGATCAAGGGGACCGCCGACTCCGACACGGCCTCCTACCTCCGCACCGGCCGCCTGCTCGCGGACTTCGTCGACGACGCCGGTCGAGACGACGTCATCGTGACGTCCTTCGACGACACCGCGCTGGCCGACTTCCACCGGCGCTCCCCCGGGACCGGCCTCTCGCCCGGCCGGCAGCAACTGACCGCCTACTTCCTCTACGGCACCCGTCCGATCGAGGGCACGGTGGCCCTCCAGGTGCCGGTCGAGAGCTCCGGCATCCGGGTGCTCACCCCCGAGTTCGTCGCCCGGGCCCACACCGACGGCTACGCCGTCCACGTGTGGTTCAGCGGGACCGCGCCCGACGACGCCGCGACGTACAACGCGATGATCGACGCCTGTGTGGACGGGCTGATGCCGGCCCGGCCCACGCTGCTGGAGAGGATCCTCGACCAGCGCGGCATCGAGCGCCCCGGCGAGCCGGGCGTGCACCCCTGCGCCTAGCCGTCAGGGCGGGGTCACTCGGCGTCGTCGCCGGCCTCCTTCGGCCGGCGGTCCTGCACCCGCACCAWCCCGGCCAACGTCGCGACGTACGCCGTGCCGTCGGGCGCGAGGGTGACGGTGGCCCGGTCGTTGTTCATCAGCAGGCCGGTGCCGGTGCGCACCCCGAACATCGCCCGCCCGGTCCGCACGTCGACGCCCGTGAGGTACCACGCGCTGACGCCCCACCACGTGGGCCGCTTGGTGTAGGCGTAGACCAGGCCGGTCCCGAGCGACACCTGCGGGGCACCCGAGGGGGCCACCAGCTCACTGGTCCAGCGCACCCGGCAGTCGCCTGTCGACCGGTCGGCGGGCACGTCGACGCGGGCCAGGCCTCCCGTCGTGCCTCGGCCCAGCAGGGTGCGCAGCGGGCCGGCGTACCCGTGGGTGTTGGCCACGACCACGCCCCCGCCGACGCTGGCCAACGACGAGTCGGTGGCGCTCGCGCCGTCGTCGAAGACGGCCGCCTTGCAGATCTCGGCGCCGGTCGAGCGCTCCACCATCACGACCCGCATGCGCGGCTCGGCGTTGTCGGTGAAGGCCACGACGCCGCCGTCGAGCAGGGTCGGGCTGGTGCCGCTCCCCCGGGCCACCTGACCGCTCTTGCGGTCGGTGCCGCGGTCGTACGCCGTGCGCCAGGCCACGACCGGGGTCCCCGTCGCGTCCGCGCCCAGCCGGTAGAGCGCGTGCGTGGTGATGACGTAGGTGCCGCCCGTCTCGTCGGTGCTGAAGGAGTGGGTGATCTCCTCGCCGAGGTCGAGCACCTGCACCTGGCCCGAGTCGGTGGCGACGGTGCCCACCAGTCCGTCCGCGGTCGCCCACCAGATCCTGCCCGCCCAGTCGGGGAGCAGCGCGACCACGCAGTCGTCGTCGGGGACCTGCGCCGACAGGTCCCACGTGCGGGCGGTGGTGAGGTCGGGCTCACCGTCGGCGTCCGCGGTGGAGACCGCCAGGACCCGGCGGTCCGAGGTCGCCACGACGGCCCGGTCGCCGGCGTCGAGGTAGCTCTGGGTGCCGCACCGGTCGTCGTCGCCGTCCTCGGGCGCGGGCAGTCGCTTGGTCGCCAGCGGTCGCATCGAGTCGGGATCGATGACGTGCAGGGAGCGGCCGCCGTGGTCGCCGCACAGACCGACGAGCCGGTCACGGCTGTCGAGGGTGAGGGTGGCGCAGTGCTCGAGTCCGTACCACGCGGAGTCCACCTCGGGCTGCAGCCCGACGGGCCCCGGCCAGGGCGAGGCGCCGGTGCTCCACGTGTCGTCCAGCACCGATCCGGCCCCGTTGCGCGCGAGGTGCGGGTTCTGGGGCACCGTGTCGAGCTGGAGGGGGCGGGCCTGCGCCGGGCGGCCGACGTAGGCCGGCGCGACGAGGACCCCCGGGGAGGGTGGGACGGGCAGCCAGCCGTCGGGCACGACCACGACGACCCCGGTGACCACGGCGACCGCGGCGACGGCGATCGCGACGCCGCGCCGGGTCACCCAGATGCGGTCCAGCACCCACCAGCGCACCCGTGGCACGCACAGGGCGACGGCCGCGGCGACGATCACCCACGGGCCCAGGGCCAGCCACGCGACGAGGAGGCCGAGGAGCAGCCAGGTCACCGGCCCTCCCCCGCGTCAGACATGGCCGCAAGGGTACGGCGGGACCTCACCCGATCCGGGTACCCGCGCGCACCACGCGAGGGCCGGAGGTCACGCGGACGGCGGGGCCACCGGCGCCTCGGTCGAGGTCTCGGACACCGAGCCGCCGAAGTACATCTGGGCGAGCTCCGGGTCGCCGAGGACGGCCGCAGCAGGGCGCTGGGTGATGACGCGCCCACTCTCCATGACGATGCCGTCGGTGGCCATCCGCATCCCGAACCGCACGTTCTGCTCGACGAGGAGGATCGTCTTGCCACTGTCGGACAGCAGCATCACCGAGTCGTAGAGCACCTGCAGCGACTTGGGGTCCAGCCCCAGCGACGGCTCGTCGAGGAGCAGCAGCACCGGGTCGAGCATCAGGGACCTGGCGAACTCCACCATCCGTCGCTGACCACCGGAGAGGTTGCCGGCGTTGTCGTGGGAGCGGTCGGCCACGATCGGGAACATCGAGGCGACCTGCTCGTAGCGCCGCCTCACCAGGGCCTTGTCGCGCCGGATGATGTAGGCCCCGAGCAGGACGTTCTCCCGCACCGACATCGTGGGGAAGAGCGCGTTGGACTGCGGAACCTGGGAGATTCCGAGCTCGAGGATCTCGGCCGCGGAGGAGGTGTGGATCGGCCGGCCGTCGAGGTGGACCTCGCCCAGCCGCGGCGTGAGAAGCCCGCTGACCGTCTTGAGGACCGTCGACTTGCCGGCACCGTTGGGGCCGACGATGCACGCCACCGAACCCTTGGCGACCGAGATGTCGACGCCCTGGAGGACGTCGCCGCCGCCGTAGCCGGCCACGATGCCCTGCATCCGCAGCATCGGCTCGGCCGTCGCCTCGGGCTGCACCGGCTGACCGGTCCGGCTCGTCTCGCTCATCGGTGGGCCTCCTCGATGTGGAAGTCCTCGCCGAGGTAGGCGTCGATCACGGCGGGGTCGTTCTTGATCTCCTCCGCGGTGCCCGAGGCCATCGTCCGACCGCGGCCCAGCACGTGGACCGGGTCGCACAGCCCGAGGACGAAGGGCATGTTGTGCTCGACGATGAGGAACGTCTTCCCGTAGGAGTTGAGCTCCCGGATCATCTCGCCCATCCGGTCGATGAGGACCGGGTTGATGCCGCCGGCGGGCTCGTCGAGGAGGATCAGCTTGGGGTCGAGCATCAGGACCTGGGCGAGCTCGACCAGCTTCTGCTGGCCGTAGGAGAGCGCCTGGGCCCGCTGGTCGCGAAAGCTGCGCATACCGACGAACTCCAGCAGCTCCTCCGCCGCGCGCGCCTCGCTGCCGCTGACGGCGATCCGGCCCAGCCCGCGCAGGGAGAAGGAGGACTGGGCGGCCACGACATTCTCCAGCACCGTCATCTCGCGGAAGAGCCGGGTGATCTGGAAGGTCCGGCCCAGCCCGCGGTGCGCCCGCTGCCAGGACCGCATCCCGTCGATGCGCTCGCCGGCCAGCACGATCTCGCCGGCGTCGGCACGGATGGTGTCGTCGATGAGGTTGAAGAGCGTGGTCTTGCCCGATCCGTTGGGTCCGATCAGTCCGGTGATCGAGCCCTCGGGGACGACGAGGCTGGCACCGTCGACGGCTTTCACGCCGCCGAAGTGCTTCACCAACCCCTTCACCTCGAGGAGCGGACGGTCGGGCACCTCGGAGCGGTCGACGACCTGGACCCGGTCGGTGAGCGAGGCCAGGCTGCCGCCGGTGCCGATGCGGGCGCCGACCAGGCCGGCTTTGCCGTGCGTACGCCGCCAGCTCAGCGCTGACTCGATCGCGGGCAGGATGCCGCGCGGCAGGAAGATGACGACCAGCACCAGCAGCCCGCCGAACAGGAAGAGGCGGGTGTTGCCGCCGCCGAAGCTGTTGTTGGCGATCTCGTTGAGCGGCTCGATCAGGAACGCGCCGAGCACGGGCCCCCACAGCGTCGCCTTGCCGCCGATGAGCATCGACAGCACCAGCTGCACGCTGATGAGGATGCTGAACATGCCTCGCGGGTCGATGAAGGTCAGGTAGTAGCCGTAGACCGCGCCCGCCATGCCCACGAAGACGGCGCTGGCCATGAAGGCGATGATCTTCTCCACAGGCAGGTTGATGCCGATGGTGGCCGCCTTGGTCTCGTCCTCGCGGATGGCGATCAGGCCCATGCCGAGCTTGCTGCGCCGGATCCACCATGTCATCAGCAGCTGCAGCGCGAGCACCGCGACCAAGGCGTAGTAGAAGGGCAGGTTGATGATGTCGCGGTCCCAGTCGGGCAGCGGCATGGTCAGCCCCGCCGTGCCGTTGGTGACCGAGGTCCAGTTGACGGCGAAGACCTGTACGAGGAACAAGAACGCGACGGTGATGATGAYGAACGCGGGTCCCGAGGACCGCAGCGACACCAGGCCCAGCACCAGGGCGACCAGCGCGGCCACGACGCCGGCCACGGGCACCCACCACCAGATGGTGACGTCGGGGTTGCGGGCGGCCAGCACCCCGATGGTGTAGCCGCCGAGGCCGATGAAGGCGCCCTGTCCCAGTGAGATGTAGCCGGCGAAGCCGGAGATGATGTTGAGCCCGCTCGCGCCGATCGCGAAGACCAGCGAGAGGATGATCATGTTCTGGTAGTAGAGGTCCTCGGTCAGCAGCGGGTAGGCGACGAGCGCCACCGCGGCGACCAGAGCGACGGCCCGGCCCAGCCAGATCGGCTGGGCCCAGGCCCGCCCCGACGGGGCGACCGATGCCGTGTCGGCGGTCTCGGGGGTCTCGGCGGCGGAGGGGGTCTCGGGGGAGGAGGGGGGACGGCTGCTCATGCGGCGACGGCGTCCTCTCGGAGTCGGGTCCCGAGCAGGCCCTGCGGCCGGATGAGCAGGACGGCGAACACGATGGCGTAGGGGACGGCGGTCGCCCACGAGGGCGAGACGTACGTCGAGGTCAGGGTCTCGGCCAACCCGAACAGCACGGCGCCCAGCACCGCACCGTTGAGGCTGCCCAGACCGCCGAGGACCACGATGGCGAGCAGCCGGGCGATCCACTGGTAGTGCGAGCCGGGCACGAACGGGTAGAGCACGCCGGTGATGGCGCCGCCGGCGCCCGCAGCGGCGATGCCGATGCCGAACACCAGGGCCGCGACGCTGGCGGTGCGGATCCCGACCAGCTGCGCCGACGAGGGGTTGCTCGCCGCCGCCCGGATCGCTCGTCCCAGCCAGGTGCGGGTGAGCACCACCCAGAGCACGACCAGCACCGCGACCGCGATCATCCCGCCGTACACCTGCGCCTTGGGAAGGAAGATGTCGCCGACGTTGAACGACTCGTCGGCGTACGCCGGCCGGATCGCGGTCGAGTTGTTCCCCCAGATCTCGCCCATCGCGCCCTCCAGCACCAGCGCCAGCCCGAAGGTCAGCAGCACGGTGGAGGCCATGGGGGCGGACCTGATCGGCGAGACGACGACCTTGTAGGTCGCCCAGCCGATCACGAACACCACCGGAGTGGTGATCAGGATGGCCAGGAGCGGGTCGATGCCCACCACGTCCCACAGGGTGTAGGTGATGAACGACGCCAGGACCAGGAAGGCCCCGTGCGCGATGTTGATCACCTTCATCACCCCGAAGATCAGGGTCAGCCCGCTGGCTGCCAAGGCGTAGACACCGCCCAGCAGCAGCCCGAGGGCGAGGCTCTGGAGGAACTCGGTCATCAGCCGGCGCCCCCGGGCTGCCACTCCCGCTCGATCTCGGCCGTCGCGGCGTCCTCGGGAAGCACGATCTGCGGGGAGCCGTCCTGCCACTGCCCGATCAGGAAGTCACCCTGCGGGGCACCGGTCTCGTCCCACGAGAGCGGGCCGAGGATCGTCTCGACCTCGTTCTCGTGCAGCCAGTCGGCCAGCGCCTGCTGGTCGTCGATGGAGCCGACCGCCTCGACGGCCGCCTGCATCACCTCGGCCGCGGCGAACGCGTCTGCTGCGTCCTCGGGGACCTCGCCCTCCCCGTACATCTCCTCGTACTTCGCCACGAACTCGGCGTTGCCGGGGGTGTCCGCATCGGGCGAGTGGCTGACGGCGTAGAAGATGCCCTCGGTGTTCTCCTCGCCGATACCGTCGGTGAACTGGCTGCCGAACGACGGGGCGTTGGTCTGGAAGAACATGTCCGGCGTGAAGCCGGCCTTGAGCATGGCCCGGGTCATGCCGATGCCGTCCTCGAACTGTGCGCCGTGCACGACCAGGTCGGGGTCGGCGTTCTTCATCGCACTGACGATGGTGTCGAAGTTCTTGGTGTCGATCGCGTAGGTCTCCTCGTACACCGTCTCCACCCCGGCGTCCTCCAGGATCGCCTGGATGCCCGCGACGTTGGGGGCCGCGAACGGGTCGTCGAGGGTGGGGTAGGCCGCGGTCTTCGGCTTCTCACCCTCGGGCAGCTGGGCCACCCACTCCGCGAACACCTTGCCCTGCTTGTCGGCGGTCGACTGCTGGGCGAAGAACAGGTACTCGTAGCCGCGGTTGAACATGTCCGGCGAACCGCCGGCGGGCTCGACGTAGAGCATCTGGTTCTTCTCGGCCACGGCCGAGGCCGGCAGGTTGAGCAACGAGGAGAAGGTCCCGAGGAGGAGGTCCACCTTGTCCTGGCTGATCAGTGCGTTGTAGTCGGTGACGATGGTGTTCTGGTTGGAGGCGTCGTCCTTGATCTTCAGCTCGACGTCACGATCCAGCAGGCCGCCTTCGGCGTTGACCATCTCCTGCCACACCTTGTACCCCTGTTCGGCCGCCTGACCGGGCTGGGAGAATTCGCCGGTCAGCGGCAACGAGGTGCCGATGACGATCGGGTCGTCGCTGCCACCACCCGCGCTGTCGTCGTCGCCACCGCACGCAGCCAGGCTGGTGACCAGGACGCCGGTCAGCGCCGCGGCAAGCAGTCCGCGGCTTCGTCCTCCGCCTCGGGAAATCCGGACCATGGTTCCTCCTCGGTATATCCGCAATCGATTGCGGCACCGCCAGTGTTGTGAACTGCGCCACAGGTGTCAAGAGATACCGGTCAATTACGCCGACAGGCGGGTCCGTACCGCCTCCGTACGCCTCCACGTCGCCACAATGGGGGCTGCGCGCACGCGCGGTGGGCGTCCTCGAACCCGGTAGCCATGGCCTCGCCACCCTTGCAATCGGTTGTGGCCACTGCCACGCTGACCGCGAGAGGAGCCTGCGATGACGAGTACGCCGATCCACGACGACCTGCCCGAGCGCGCCGAGGTGGTGGTCGTGGGCGCCGGGCACAACTCCCTCGTGGCAGCGGCCTACCTGGCCCGGTCCGGGCTCGAGGTGCTGGTGCTCGAGGCCGCGCCGACCGTGGGCGGGAACACGCGCACCGAGGAGCTGACCCTCCCCGGCTTCGCCCACGACTCGTGCAGCAGCGCGCACGTGCTCATCCAGAACAACCCGCTCGTCCGCGACGACGAGCTGGGGCTGGTCGCCGAGCAGGGCCTGCGCTACCTCACCACCGACCCGGCGGTGGTGATGCCGCAGCCGGACGGCGACATGCTGGTGATGCGCCCGGACCTTGCGGCCACCGCCGCCGAGCTGGCCCGCTGGTCCTCCCGCGACGCGCGCGCCTTCGAGGCGATGGTGCGGGCCTGGCGCGGCGGCCTCGGCGCGGCCCACGGGAGGTGGAGCTCCGCGCTCCCGCAGCCCGACGACGACACCACCCGCACCTACCTGGCGCTACGAGCGCGCAGCGCCTGGGACGTGGTCCACGAGACCTACGAGCACCCGGTCGTGCGCTCGTTCGTGCTCTGGCTGGCGATGGCGACCATCCAGGACCCACGGCGTCCCGGCACCGGCTTCCTGCCGTCCTCGCTGGCGGTCGGGCGCCTCGACCACGGCTGGACGACCCCGGTCGGGGGCAGCCAGGCGCTGCCCGACGCGTTGGTGCGCGTCGTCGCCGGGCACGGTGGCCGGGTGGTCTGCTCGGCGACGGTGTCCGGCTACGTCACCGACGGCGACCGGGTGACGGGCGTCCGCGTGGGCGATCGCACCGTCGCCGCGGACCGGGCCGTGGTGACCGGCGGGCACCTCGCCGTGGTCGCCGACCAGGTCGTCGGTGGCGCCCCCTCGCCCGACCTGCTCGAGGCGCGGGACACCTGGCGTCCGGGCCTCAGCGTGCTGGCCGTGCATGCGGCCCTCCGCGGGGACCTCTCCTTCGGCGACGCCGGCGTCGCCGGTGCCGCGGCCGGTTTCGGCACGGCCGACGGCATGGCTCGCCACCTCGACCGCTGCGCCGCGGGCGAGGCGGACGCGGACGACCCGTGGCTGCTGGTCGTCAACCAGACGCTCGTCGACCCGAGCCGGGTGGCCGGGACCGGGGGCACCTTCAAGATCCTCACCGTGGCGCCGTGGCGGCGAGCCGACGGACGCGACTGGGCGGACACCAAGGACGAGCACGGCGCCGCGCTGGTCGACCTCGTGCGGCAGCGCGCGCGCGGGCTGGGCGAGCTCGACATCCTGTCCGTGCGCACCGAGTCGCCGGTCGACGTCGCGGCCCACAACCCGCAGAACCTCGGCGGCTCCTGCCACGGCGGGGAGTTCCTGGTCGACGGCCGGGTGCTGCCGGGCTGGCCGCGCTACGACACCGGGCTGGCCGGCCTCTTCCTCACCGGCTCCACGACGCATCCCGGCGGGTCGGTCTCCGGACGGCCGGGTCGCAACGCCGCCCGCACCGTGCTCACGGCCCTGGGCCTGGACCCGCTCGACGTCATGGGGCCCACCTGACGTTTCTGGGGTCGGGCCTCCCGGACGCGCCCGCGGTCGGTGAGTGAGCCACGTTCCACGCGGAGAGAACGTGGCCACGACACCGCTCTCCCGGCGCGCCGCCACGACACGCCGTACGACGGGTGCGTCAGCCACCGTCCCACCCTGCTCGACTGTGGCCCACTCACCGCCCGTGGGAGGCCCCGGGGGGCACCCTGCCACCCCGGGGGAGCGACAGGCCCCCGGGGTGGACGGCGTCAGCGAGCGAGCAGCGCCGCGATCGCCTGCTCGGTGCTGCGCACCACCCGCTCGGTGTCGATCCCGAGAAGCCGGCCGCCGCGCTTGCGGAACCGACCGTCGACGATCACGGTGTCGACGTTCTCGGCACCGGCGGCCAGCGCGAGCGTGTTGGCCACGTCGATCACCGGGGCCGTGGCCACGTCGTGGCGACGGACCATCACGACGTCGGCCCGCTTGCCTGGGGTCAGCGACCCGGTTAGGTCGCCGAGCCCGAGGCTGGTGGCAGCGTCGAGGGTGGCCATCTGCAGCACCCGGCGGGTGTTGATGGAGAGCTCCTGCTCGGAGACTCCGCGGTGCAGGCCGGTCGTCAGCCGCATCACCGCCCACATGTCGGCCGACCCGACCAACGACAGCGTGTCGACCGAGAGCGTGAGGAGCACGCCGCTGTCGACCATGGCCTTGACCGGTGAGATGCCGTAGCCGATGAGCAGCTCCGACATCGGCGAGATGCTGACGCTGGCGCCGGTGTCCCGGATCGCCGCCCGCTCCGCCTCCGTGGTGTACAGCGCGTGGATCAGCTGGGTGTCCGGGCCGAGCATGTCCTGCTCGCCCAGCTGGCGCACCATCTCCAGCGCACCCTGCGCGCGGGTGGAGTTGGCGTGGTAGCTCACCGGCAGCCCGAGGTCGCGCGCGGCGTCGTACTCGGGACGGAAGACGGCCTCGCCCACCAGACCCGGCGGACGCCCGGCCAGGCCCAGGTGCATCAGCGGCAACCGGCCGCTGTCGAACCACTGGCGCTTGACCCGGGCGATGTCGTCGAGGTCGATGACCGAGGTGCCCGGATAGCCCTGCGGGGTGCCGTAGGAGAAGCGGCCCCGAAGCCCGATCTCCCGGTGGGCCTGGAGGTTGGCGTCGGCGTGCTCGGGCGAGCGCAGGTTGTGCGACCAGTCGTTGACGGTCGTGACCCCGCTGTTGAGGGCGTCGACCAGCGCGAGCCGGGCGCCCTGGTAGAGGTCGGAGGGCAGAGCGCGGACGCCGTTGGTGACATTGAGCGCGAAGTACGCCGTCGCCGGCGACGAGCTCGCCATCGAGCGGAACAGGGTGGTCCACAGGTGCCAGTGCGTGTCGACCAGGCCGGGCATCACGATCATGCCGCGGGCGTCGATCCGCGCCGCCCCAGCACGGAGGCCCCTCCCGACCGCGACGATCCGGCCGTCCTTGACGTGCACGTCACCGCCGTCGAGGTCGCCCACCGCGGGGTCCATCGACAGCACGTGGCCGCCGGTGAGGACGTACTCCCGGGGTCCCGGGCCGTGGTCGTGGCCCGGCCCGGTGCCGCGACCGGCCGCTGCCGGAGACGCCACCGCGCTCGCCCCCAGCGCACCCGCGGCCGCCGCGGCGCCCCCGAGCACCGAGCGCCGGTTGAGCCCTGTCTTCTGGTCGTTCTCCATAGGTGTCCTCCTGCGGACCCCGGGCGCCGGGCGGCGCCGTCGTCAGGCGAGCAGCCGCACCGGGCGCTCCAGCAACCCGGTCAGCTCCGCCAGCCAGCGCGCGGCGACGACGCCGTCGACGGGCCGGTGGTCGACCGAGAGGGTCAGGCTCATCACGGAGCCGGGCACGACGGACCCGTCCTGCACGACGGGCTCCTCGCGCACCGCACCGACCGCGAGGATCGCGGCGTGCGGCGGGTTGATGATCGCGGCGAACTCCTCCACGCCGTACATGCCGAGGTTGGTGACGGTGATCGAGCCACCCTCGAGCTCCTCCTGGCGGAGCCGTCCCTCACGGGCGCGGCCGGCGAGCTCGCGCACGCCCGCGGCCACCGAGGAGACCGAGCGGTGCCCGACGTCGCGGAGCACGGGGGTCACGAGCCCGCGGTCGGTGGCGACGGCGACCGCGATGTCGGCGGCGTGCCAGCGGCGTACGGCGTCGTCGCCCCAGGTGACGTTGAGGTCGGGGACCCGCTCGTGGGCCAGCGCGACCGCCTTGACGACGAGGTCGTTGACCGAGACCTTCACCTCGCCGTCGAGCGCCTCGTTGAGCTCGGCGCGCAGGGCCAGCAGCCGCTCGACCCGCACCGTGGTGCGGACGTAGAAGTGCGGCGCCTCGCGCTTGCTGGTGGCCAGTCGCTCCGCGACCGCACGGCGCAGCCGGGTGTGGGGCACGTCCTCGAAGCCCGCGGCCGGGGATGCCTGGGGGGTGGCCGGCACAGAGGTCGGCACAGGGGTCGGCGCAGGGGTCGGCGCAGGGGTCGGCGCAGGGGTCGGCGCAGGGGTCGGCGCCGAGGCCGGCGCGGCCCGACGCGACGCGAGCAGCGCGTCGACGTCGCGACGCAGCACCCGGTGGCGCGGTCCGGTGCCGGGGATCTCCTCGATCGCCAGCCCGGCGTCGCGAGCGATCTTGCGCGCCAGCGGACTGGCGAAGATCCGGCCCTGCGGACGCGCAGCGGCCCCGGGACCGGCCTCGGGAGCCGCCGCGGATGCCGGTTCGGCGGACTCGACGCCCGCCTCGGGGGCGGCCTCGACGACCGGGGCGCCCGAGCCCGGGTCGACCTCGGGCTCGGTCCGCGCGACGGGCTGGCCCGGCGCGTCGAGCGGCTCGGTGAGGACGGGGACCGAGTCCTCGGCGACGCCCAGCTCGCGCAGCAGCGCGGCCAGGTCGTCGACCCGCTCCCCCACGCCTGCGAGCACGGCGATCGGGGCGCCCACCTCGACGTTGGAGCCGGCGGCCACCAGGGTCTTCAGGACGACGCCGGCGGCCTCGGCCTCGACGTCGACGAGGGCCTTGTCGGTCTCGACTGTCGCCAGCGCGTCGGCCGCGGCGAACTCCGCCGACTCGGCCACCAGCCACTCCGCCAGCACCGCCTCGGTCGCGTTGGCCGCGACGCCCGGCATCCGCAGCACGTGGGCCACGTCAGTACCTCGCGATCTCGGTGAGCTCGGCGATGACCTCGTCCTTCTGGGCGATCGCCGCACGCTCCAGCACCTTGCTGATGCTGGGCGAGGCCTCGGCGCCGGTGACCCGGCGGACGGGAGCGTCGAGGAGGTCGAAGAACCGTCGGTGGATCTCGTCGGCCAGCCACCCGCCGTACGACGTGCCGACCGCGCCCTGCTCGGCGATCATCACCTGGTTGGTCTTGGTGAGGGACGCCTCGATGGTGTCCCAGTCGATGCTGGCCCGGTCGAGCCAGCGCAGGTCGATCACCTCGGCGTCGACCTCGCCGAACTCCTCGACGGCCTCGAGCACGAAGGGGACCATCCCGAGGTAGGTGAGGATCGTGGCGTCCTTGCCCTCGCGGCGGATCGCCGCCTTGCCGACGGGCAGGCAGAAGTCGAGGTCGTCGACCGGGCCCGGCCCGACGGCGTTGTAGAGGTCGACGTGCTCGAGCACCACCACGGGGTCCTGGCAGCGCAGGGCGGCGTTCATGAGGCCGACGTAGTCGTAGGGCGTGGTGGGCGCGACGATGCGCCACCCGGCCGAGGTGGCGAAGATGCCGGCGGGGTCCATCGAGTGCTGGGAGCCGTAGCCGGTGCCCATGGCGACCTTGCTGCGCAGCACGAGGGGCACGGCACCGTCCCCGCCGTACATGTGGCGCGCCCGGGCCACCTGGTTGAAGAGCTGGTCGGCCGCGACCCACATGAAGTCGGCGTACATGAACTCCACGACCGGCGTGAAGCGGCCGTCGAGCGCGACGCCGCAGGCGAGGCCGGTGAAGGCGTTCTCGCTGATGGGGGTGCCGAGGACCCGGTCGGGGAAGCGCTCCGCGAGACCGCGGGTCGCTCCGTTGGTGCCGCCGTTGAGGCGGTGGACGTCCTCGCCCATGACGATGACGCCGGGGTCGGTCTCCATCCGGCGACCGAGGACGGCGGCGATGGACTCGACGAGCTTCATCTCCTGGACGGGTACGGCGTGCCCCTCGGCGGCCACCGTCCGGGCGTCGTCCATCTCGGAGAGGTCACCGCGGACGCCCACGTCGACCCACGCGGGGTCGGGCCACTCGTCGGCGCGGATCCGGCGCTGGCCGGGCTTGCCGTCGGGGACCGGCTCGAGCAGCACGCCGCCGACCTCCTCCATCACGGCCCTGGCCTGCGCGAGCGCCCGGTCGGCCTCCCCGTCCTCGAGCAGGCCGAGCCGCGCGAGGTGGTCGGAGGTGATCCTCAGCGGGTCACGCAGCCGCCACGCCTTCTCCTCCTCCTTGTCGCGGTAGCCGAAGGCACTGCCGGCGAAACCGCCGTTCTGGTGGAAGAAGCGGTAGGTGTCGACCTCCACCACGGTCGAGCCGCGACCGGCGCGCATGTGCTCGACGGCCTCGGTCATGGCGAGGTGGACGGCGAGCGGGTCCTGCCCGTCGACCTTCCAGGACGCGAGGTTGAAACCCATGCCGCGGGCGGAGAGCCGGGGCTCGGCGGTGGCCTCCTCGACGGAGGTGGAGACGGCGTAGCGGTTGTTCTCGATGAAGAAGCACACCGGCAGCGCCCAGGCGCCGGCGAGGTTCATCGTCTCGAGGGTGGAGCCGATGTTGACCGCCCCGTCGCCGAAGTAGGTGACCGACACCGCGTCGGTGCCGGAGCGTTGGTGGGYGAAGGCGAAGCCGGCCGCCTGGGGGACGCCGCCGCCGACGATGGCGTTGGTGCCCATCGCGCCGGCCTCCTTCCACTGCAGGTGCATGGAGCCACCACGGCCGTGGCTCCACCCACGGTCGAGGCCGGCGATCTCGGCGAGGGTGCGCAGCAGCACCTCGCGGACCGCGTCGGACGGCGGCGCGAGCGGGTCCATGCCCTTGGGCTCGACGTGGTGCAGCGCCTTGGCGAGGAACTGGTGGTGCCCGCGGTGGGAGCCGTTGACGGAGTCGTCGCTGGTCAGGGCGAGCACGGAGCCGACGGCGCCGCCCTCCTGGCCGATGCTGGAGTGGGCGGGGCCGTGGATCAGCCCGGCGCCGGCGAGGTCGAGGACGTACTGCTCGAAGGCACGGATCCAGACCAGCTGCGCGTAGACCGTGCGCAGGAGCTGCGGCTCGGCGGCATCCCAGTCCTCGTCGGTGACGACGACCTCGACCCAGGGCGCCGCGGGCGTGAGCGGGTGGTGCTGGGGCATGGATCTCCTCCTCGGTGGCGTCGACACTGTGACACAGGATTGGATCCAAAATCCAGAGTCGTGAGTGATGGACGCCACACGCTCAGGCGTGCTTTGCTGATCGCTCGACCTGTTTCGGATCCAGAAAGGGAGTCGATGGCACTGCCAGGCCTGCGGCGGATCGACCACGTGGGCTTCACCGTGCCCGACCTCGAGGAGGCCCACCGGTTCCTCGTCGAGGTGCTCGGCTGCGAGTACCTCTACTCCCTGGGGCCCTTCTCCCACCCCGACGCCGGCGACGACTGGATGACCCGTCACCTGGGCGTGCATCCCGACGCGGTGATGGTGGAGAACCGCTGGTTCCGCCTCGGCGGCGAGACCCTCTTCGAGGTCTTCCACTACTCCTCGCCCGACCAGCAGACGCAGCCGCCGCGCAACAGCGACGTGGGCGGCCACCACGTCGCGCTGTACGTCGACGACCTCGACGCCGCCGTCGACCACCTGCGTACGGCGGGGGTGGAGGTCCTCGACGGACCGACCGCGAGCCGCGGCCCTGCCGAGGGCAACCGGTGGATCTACTTCCTCAGCCCGTGGGGGATGCAGCTCGAGCTGGTGTCCGCCCCGCACGGCAAGCGCTGGGACCGGGAGAATCCCCGACCATGAGCGAGACGAGCAGCAGCACGGCCAGCACCACGGGCATCGGCAGCACCCGCGTCGCGGCGTACCTCCGCGAGGCGATCCTGGGCGGCGACCTCAGGCCCGGCGACCGGATCCGGCAGGAGGAGGTCGCCGAGCGCCTCGGCGCGAGCCGGCTGCCGGTGCGCGAGGCGCTGCGGATGCTCGAGGCCGAGGGCCTCACCGAGCACGAGGCCCACAAGGGGGCCCGGGTCCCGCGGCTGACGCCGCACGAGGTGGACGTGGTCTACCGGATGCGCGAGCGCCTCGAGCCGCTGGCCCTCGCCGAGAGCATGCCGCAGCTCGGTCCCGACGAGCACGCCCGGCTCGAGGAGGTGCAGCAGCGGATCGAGGACAACGAGGACCTCGAGAAGTTCCTCGACCTCGACCGCGAGTTCCACATGCTCACCTACTCCGGATGCGACATCGACCCGCTGATGTCCAACGTGGCCCGGCTCTGGAACTCCACCCAGCACTACCGGCGCGCCTTCGTCGCACTGGGCGGCCGCAGCCGGATGTGGGTGGTCAACTCCGAGCACCGGCTGATCCTGGACGCCGTGGTGCGCCGCGACGCCGACGACGGCGAGCGCTTCCTCGGCGGCCACATCCGGCGCACGCGCATCGAGCTCTCCCACCACCCGGAGGTCTTCGGGTGACCGGCTTCGAGGTCAACGGCGCGCCCGTCGAGGTCGGCGGCGACCCGGACACGTCGCTGCTCACCGTGCTGCGCGACGACCTCGGCCTGGTGGGCACGCGCTTCGGCTGTGGCCAGGGGCTGTGCGGCGCCTGCAACGTCCTCCTCGACGGCACCGTCGTGCCGTCGTGCCAGACGCCGCTGTGGCAGGTCGGGGGTCGCTCGGTCACCACCGTCGAGGGGTTGTCCGCCGACGGCACCCCGCACCCGGTGCAGCGCGCGATCCTCGAGCGGCAGGCCGCGCAGTGCGGCTTCTGCATCTCCGGGATCGTCGTCCGCGCGGTCGCGCTGCTCGACGAGGAGCCCGACGCCGACGCCGCCCGGGTGGCGGAGGCGCTCGACGGGAACCTGTGCCGCTGCGGGACACACCGCCGGATCGTCGACGCGGTCCTCGCCGCCCGGGAGCCGTCCACGTGACCGACCTGCCTCCCCACGTCATCACCAACCCCCGGCTGGGCACCTGGCTGGCGGTGGGCGACGCGGTGGGCGACGGGGTGGACGGCGGCGTGGTCGAGGTGCGAGTCGGCAAGGCCGAGCTCGGCCAGGGGATCGCGACCGCGCTGGCGCAGCTCGCCGCCGACGCGCTGGCGCTGCCCCTCGACCGGGTCCGGATGGTCGCTCCGCACACGGCGCTCGGCCCCGACCAGGGGCTCACCGCCGGCAGCATGTCGGTGCTGCAGACCGGTCCGGCGCTCRCCCACGTCGGCGGTGTGGTGCGGGCGCTGGCCGGCTCGACGTCGCCGGTCGAGGAGTACGTCGCCCGCATCGCCGCCCTCGACCCCGCGCTCGACCTGACCACCGTCGAGCCCCTCGCCCCCGTCGCGGCCAGCGCCGTCGGTCGCAGCGAGCCGCGGCTCGACCTCCCCGACAAGGTCCTCGGGCGGCCGCGCTTCCTGGCGGACCTGCGGCCCGAGGGGCTGCTGCACGGACGGGTGCTGCGTCCGCCGTCGGTGGGCGCGGCGCTCCGGTCGGTGCCCGACGACTGGAAGGCCGCGGGCGTGACCCTGGTGCGCGACGGCTCGTTCGTCGGCGTGGTCGGCGAGCGCGAGGCCGACGTCGACCGGGCGCTCGAGCAGCTGCGCCGGGACACCGCCTGGGAGGAGCACGACCTGCTGCCCGACCCCGACGACCTGGCCGGCTGGCTGCGGTCCGGCACCCACAAGGACGTGCCGGTCCTCGACGAGGAGGGCGCGCCCGGCCCCGGGGCCTCCGACGTCGAGGCGTCGTACTCACGCCCCTTCCTCGCCCACGCCTCCATCGCGCCCAGCGCGGGTCTGGCGACCTGGACCGACGACGGCGTCCACGTCCGCTCGCACAGCCAGGGCATCCACGGCCTCCGGGACGCGATCGCCGCCGCCCTCGACCTCGACCCGGCCACCGTCGTGGTCGAGCACGTCGAGAACGCCGGCTGCTACGGCCACAACGCGGCCGACGACGCCGCGTTCGACGCGGTCCTCCTGGCTCGGGCGGCCCCCGGCCGGCCGGTGCTGCTGCGCTGGACCCGGCCGGACGAGCTGACGTGGGGTCCGCTGGCGTCGGCGATGACCGCCACGCTGGGGGCCCGGCTCGAGGAGGGGCGGATCACCGGCTGGACCCACGACGTCTGGAGCCAGGGCCACGCCGCGCGACCCGGGTACGCCGGGCAGCCGGGCCTGCTCGCGGGCGCCGACCTCGCCTCCGGGGTGCCGCTCCCGCCGCCGACCGACCCGCCCCCGGCCGCGGGCGGCGGGACGACCCGCAACGCGGTCCCGGCGTACGACGTGGGGCCGCGGCGCGTGATCGGCCACCGCAAGACCGACTCCCCGCTGCGGACCTCGGCGATGCGCGCGCTCGGGGCGCACCTCAACGTCTTCGCGATCGAGTCGTTCATGGACGAGCTGGCCGGGGCCGCCGGCGCCGACCCGCTGGCGTTCCGGCTCGAGCACCTCTCCGACCCGCGCGCCCGGCACGTGGTCGCGGAGGCCGCCCGGCTCGCCGGCTGGGACGAGGAGCTGCCCGACGACACGGGTCGGGGCCTGGGCTACGCCCGCTACAAGGACCGCGGCGCGCACTGCGCGATCGTCGCCGACGTCGAGGTCACCGACGCCGTCGTCGTGCGCCGCCTGCTCGTCGTCGCCGACGTGGGCCGGGTCGTGAACCCCGACGGCGCCCGCAACCAGCTCGAGGGCGGGGCGACCCAAGCGACGTCCTGGACGCTCAAGGAGCGGATGCCCTTCGACTCCCGGCGGCTGCTCGGCACCGACTGGGAGGCCTACCCGGTGCTGCGCTTCTCCGAGACGCCCGAGGTCACCGTCCACCTCGTGGACAGCGACGCCCCCTCGACCGGGGCCGGCGAGGCCGCGCAGGGCCCGGCCTCGGCCGCCATCGCCAACGCGGTCCACCGCGCCCTCGGGGTCCGCGTCCGTGACCTACCCCTCACCCGCGACGCGATCGTCCACGCCATCGAGGCCCTCGATGGTTGAGGTGCGAGCGCAGCGAGCCTCGAAACCCATCCGTCCCGAACAAGAGGAGCACACCATGAAGCAGCCGCGCATCTCCTACGTCGCCTACGACGACATGGATCCACGCATGCAGGCCGAGATGGACCGCAGCGCCCGCGAGGGCACCCCCCGCCCGGAGACCAACGCGGTGCGCGCGCACGTGCCGGCGGCCTTCTGGGCCTTCGCCGAGCCGTGGGAGAAGATGTTCCGCAACGGCGTCTGCGACCACGCGATCAAGGAGCTGTGCAGGGTCTACATCTCCCGCACGGTGAGCTGCGAGTTCTGCGGCAACCAGCGCTCGGTCAAGGGCGGTCAGCAGGGCCTGGTCGAGGGGCAGTACGACGACCTCCTCAACTTCGAGTCGTCGGACCGGTTCGACGACCGGCAGAAGGCCGCGCTCGCCTACGCGCAGGCCATCGCCTGGAACGAGGACGATCGCGACGGTCTGTGGAGCCGGCTGCACGCCCACTTCAGCGAGGACGAGCTCGTCGAGCTGGGCTGCGTGATCGCGCTGACCTTCGGCCAGCAGAGCTGGATCCGGCTGCTCGACGTCGACCACCACCAGTACATGGCCGGTACCTCGGCCTCGATGGCACCGGGCTTCGAGGACGCCGAGGCGCTGGCGGCGTCCAAGGCCAAGGACGACTACTGGGCCGCGGGCGCGCCGGGCACCCCGAACGCCTCCCGGTGATCGCGGCCGACTGGGGCTCCCCCGACAGACCCGTCCTGGTCGAGCCGCTGGCCGGCTCCGACCGGCCGGCGCACTACCTGCTGGCGGAGACCCTCGACGGCCTCTACGCGCCGTACGCACTCCGGCTGCCCGACGGCCCGGGACCGCACCCGTTCGTGCTGGTCGCCTACGGCAACGGTGGCGGCGGCATGGCGTGGCTGCACGACCGGGTGCATCGCTTCCGCCACGTCACCGACGTCCTGCTCGACGCCGGGTATGCGTGCGCGTGGGTCCGCTACCGCACCGAGGTCGAGCTCGGCTACCAGACCGGTGGTCCGCTGCGCAGCACGGTGCGGCAGGGCATGGGACTGATGAGCCGCGCGCCGCTGGAGTACGAGGACGAGGTCGCGATCCTGCGCCACGTCGCCACCCACCCCGCCATCGACGGCGAACGGCTCTTCCACGTCGGCGTCAGCCACGCCGGCGAGATGCTCTTCAAGCTGCTCTCGCAGTACCCGGGCCTGCTCCGTGCGGGCGTCGCGGCGGAGCCCGCCTCGCACGAGCTGCTCACGCTGCGACTCGACGACGTCCCCACGGTCACCTCCGACGGTGGCCTGCGCGACATCGAGAGCATGGAGATCCGCAGCACCGAGCGGGCCCGCGCCCGGGTCGCCGACCCCGAGGAGGTGTCGGCACGGCTGGACGGCGTGGACATCCCGGTGCTGGTCCTGGGCCGCGACGAGGACGAGCTCCAGGGCATCTTCCGGCTCACCTACGAGCTGCTGGCCGAGAAGCGCTGGGACGCCGAGTGGCGGTCGTGGTCGCACGACGTGCACGGCTACATCTACCCCGAGTCCGACGCCGACGGGGTGGCGCAGGTCGACGACGTCCAGCGCGAGGCGCTGGCCACGATCGTCGACTTCCTGGACAGGCACAACACATGACGGACCGACAGGCACCGGAGGAGCGAGGCATGTATGACCACATCGAACGGGTGGGGTTCGTGGGGCTCGGGGCCATGGGCTCCGGGATCGCCCGACGGCTCATGGACGCCGGCCACACCGTGGTCGGGTGGAACCGGACGCGCAGCAAGGCCCAGGACCTCATCGAGGCCGGCATGGGCTGGGCGGACACTCCCCGCGAGGTGGCCGAGCAGTGCGAGGTCGTCCTCACGATGCTCACCAACACCGCTGCGATCGAGGGCGCGGCGCACGGCGACGACGGCCTGCTCGCCGGGCTCGGAGCCGGCAAGGTGTGGGCCGACCTGAGCACCATCGCCCCCGAGCGCAGCGTCGCCCTGTCGCAGGAGGTCGCCGCCACCGGCGCCCGCTACCTCGACACCCCCGTCTCCGGCTCACCGGCGACCCTGGCCGCCGGCCAGATGTCGGTGATGGTCGGCGGTGAGCGGTCGGCGTACGACCACGTCGAGACGCTGCTCCACGCGATCGGCCCCAAAGTCACCTACATCGGCCCCAACGGACACGCGATCCTCACCAAGGTGGCCATCAACCTGTCCCTGGTCGTGTCGGTGACCGCGTTCGCGGAGGCGGTGACGCTGGTCGAGAAGGCCGGCGTCGACCGGGCCGCCGTGGTGGACGCGGCGCTCAAGAGCGTGATCGCGTCGCCGGTGATCGGCTACCGCGCGCCGCTGCTGGTGGACGACGACACCGTCTTCGCCGATGTCGAGCTCCAGCAGAAGGACCTCGTCCTCGCCCAGGAGCTGGGTCGCACGCTCGGTGTGATGCTGCCGACCTGCTCGGCGGCGAGCGAGATGCTCAGTGCCGCGCGCAGCAGCGAGCTGGCCGACCGGGACTTCCTGGTCAGCGTCGCCGACGTCTACCGCCGGGCCGCGGGGGTGGAGGTGCGATGACGACCCCCGACCAGGCCCGGCCGCCGTACCGCACCACGATCGCCGACGTGCCGCTCGAGCAGGGCCTGCGCGAGGAGGAGGGGTGGGTCGACATGCAGGTGCAGTACCTCATCAACTCCGAGCGTGGCGGCTCCGACGGCCTCACGGTCGGGCGCACCGTGCTGCCCCCCGGCGCCCGCCACGACCGTCACTTCCACACCGACGCCGACGAGTTCCTCGTGGTGATGTCGGGCCGCGGGGAGATCCACACCAGCGCGGGTCGCGAGCCGTCGCAGGCGGGGGACGTCATCTTCACCCCGCGCGGCAACTACCACGGGTTCGTCAACACCGGCGACGAGGACGTGCTGCTGATCTGGGGCTGGAGCGGCGCGGGGTCACTGGCCGCCGCGGGCTACGGGATGCCGGGTCCCGACGACGAGTTCGACGACCCGTCGTGAGCCTCGACCCGCGCATCGCGGCGGGTACGACGGCCATGCTCGCCGCCCGTGCCGCCGCCCTCTCCTCGGGCGCCACCCCGCTGGGGTGGAAGCTCGGCTTCGGGGCGCCCGCCGCGCTGGCCCGCTTCGGCACCGACCGCCCGCTGGTCGGCTTCCTCACCCGCGACCGGCTGCTGGCGTCCGGGGCGGACGTGGACGTCACGGGGTGGACCGCACCGATGCTGGAGGCGGAGGTGGCCGCGCACCTCGGCGCCGACCTGGCCGCCGACGCCACCCCGGACGAGGCGCTCGCCGCTGTGGCGGGCTGGTCGGTGGCCATCGAGCTCGCCGACGTCGACCCGCCGCCCACCGACATCGAGCAGGTGCTGGCCGGCAACATCTTCCACCGGAACGTACTGCTCGGGCYGGTCGTCCCCTCGCTGCCCGCCGACCTGTCCTTCGACGTGTCCCGCGACGGCGAGGAGGTCGCGGCGACCTCGACACCCTGGGCGCTCACGGGCGAGCCGGGGACCGTCCTGGCCTCGGCCGCCTCGACCCTCGCGTCGTGCGGAGCGGCGCTGTCGGCCGGCGACGTGGTCATCACCGGCTCCGTGGTCGCCCCGATCGACGTGAGYGTCGGCGGGTCGTGGCACGTGGTCGCACCCGACCTCGGCGAGGTGTCGGTGGAGCTGCGGTCCGGTGCCTGAGGCGCCGGAACCGGGCCCACCCGGGCTGGCTCCGGACGGCCGCCCGCGCTCACCTACGCTCAATGATGTGCACACTTCCGCCCCGAAGGCCCCGACGGAGCCCTCCCGGGACCGCAAGAAGACGATGGGCCGCGGGGTGGCGATCGTCGCCACGGTCCTGATCGCCATCAACCTGAGGCCGGGCGCCTCCTCGGTCGGACCGGTCCTGGAGGAGATCACCGCCGGGCTCGGCACCGGATCCGGCGTGGCCGGGATCCTCACCGGCCTGCCCGGGCTGTGCTTCGGCCTGGTCGGCGCGGCCGCAGTGGGCATCGCGCGGCGGATCGGCATCACCACGGGCATCGCGGTCGGTATCACGCTGGCCGCGGCGGGCCTGCTCCTGCGCAGCCAGACCGACACCGCCTGGGTGTTCCTCGCCCTGTCGGCGGTCGCGCTGTCCGGCATGGCCGTGGGCAACGTGCTGGTCCCGGCGTGGATCAAGGCGCACCCCTCCTCCGGCAACGTGCTGCTGCCGACGATCTACGGCACCGGCCTCATCGTCGGCGGCACGCTCGGCTCCGCGCTCACCGCGCCGGTGGCCGCGGAGGTCGGCTGGAGCAAGGCCCTGGCCATGTGGGGACTGGTCGCGCTGACGGCGCTGCCGATCTGGGCGTGGCTGGCCTTCCGGGAGCGCTCCCTGACGCCGACGGAGGAGCCCGCCGCCGACCCGACCCTGCGGATCTTCCACTCCCGCACCGCCGTGGCGATGGCGACCCTCTTCGCCGTGCAGTCGATGCACGCCTACGTGCAGTTCGGCTGGCTGCCCCAGATCTACCGCGACGCCGGCCTCTCCCCCTCGGCGGCGGGCGCCATGCAGGCGATGCTCACGGCGTTCGGCATCGTCGGTGCGCTCATGATGCCGACGGTGATCGCGCGCTCGCCCAACCTGACGCCGTGGATGGCCTCCTTCAGCGTGGCCCTGCTCGCGGGCTACTCCGGGCTCCTCCTGGCTCCGGCGACCCTGCCGTGGCTGTGGGCGCTGCTGCTCGGCTTCTCCGGCTTCGCGTTCCCCACGACGATCGCGATGCTCACCGCCCGGACCCGCGACCACGCCATCACGGCCCGGCTCTCCGGCTTCGTCCAGCCGGTCGGCTACCTGCTCGCGGCCGTCGGCCCCGTGCTCGTCGGGGTCCTGCACGCCGCCACCGACAGCTGGACGATCCCCATCCTGCTGCTGATGGCCACCGTCGTCCCCTTCACCTGGGCCGGGCTCCGCGTCTCGCGACCGGTGTACGTCGACGACGAGCTCGCCGCCGGGTGACGTCCAACGGTCAGACGTGACCGCTGAGCTGGGCGAGCCGCACAGCGAGGGCGTCCACCATGGCGCCGGCCTTCTTGGCCGAGACGGCGGACGAGCGGTCGCCGCCCTGGCTCGACACCGGCAGCACGTCGACCGAGAGCTTCGCGCCGCCGGCCAGGGCCCGCAGCTCGTCGACCCGGTTGCCGAAGGGTGAGCCACTCCCCGGGGAGTAGTACTCGAGGACGTCGTCGAGCTGATCGGCGTACAGGTCGGTCTTCGTGACGGCGATGACCAGCCAGATGGGCCGGTCGCGGCGTACGGCCATCGAGGCGATCCGGTGCGCCGTGATCGCCCAGTCCTCGAGCTCCGCGGCGAGCAGCTCCTCGCGGGTGGCCGTCGCCTGGCCGGACGTCCCGGCCACCCGTCGGGGCGTGGCGTGACCGTTGGCGACCACGTGGATGACGCCGTCCACCGGCTCGTCGTGGAAGACCTCGTCGAGGGCCGAGAGCCGCGTCGCCGCGTTGTCCCCGGGCACCACGAGGAACCGGAAGCCCTGCAGCCTGCGGGACCGGCGGGTGCGTCGCTCCATGACCGCGGAGCCCACCTCGCTGACGCCGTTGCCGGACGCGCGCCGGGTGAGCCGGTTCGCCAGCTCGGTCTTGCCGACCCCGGTCATGCCGGTCACGGCCACCGTCGGGAAACGCCCGCGGAACAGTCGACCCATGCGCTCGGGAGCGGCGGTGAGGCCGGACAGCACGCCGCCGGCGATGGTCGCGCCGAGGGCGGCGCGTCCGGTGCTGGGCAGGATCGTCCGGAATCGGGTGGGTGTGCGGGACACGAGACTCCTCGGGCTGCGCATCAGGGAGGGCTGGCAACCCCGAGCCTACGTTCGGCGAGCAGGATCAGGGCTTCCGCAGCTCCTCGGCGAGCATGACCAGGATGCCGCTGGGGCCGCGGAGATAGGTGAGCTTGTAGACGTCCTCGTACGTCGCCACCCCGCGCAGCGGGTGGCAGCCGTGCCGCGCGGCGATCTCGAGGGCCTCGTCGATGTCGTCGACCGAGAAGGCCACCCGGTGCATGCCGATCTCGTTGGGCCGGGTGGGCTCCGTCTCGATCGCGTCGGGGTGGATGTACTCGAAGAGCTCGAGGCGGCCGTTGCCGTCCGGGGTCTGGAGCATCGCGATCCGGACGTGGTTGCCGTCGAGACCGACGGCCGTGTCGGTCCACTCCCCGCTGACCGTGTCGCGGCCCAGGACGGTGAGCCCGAGGTCGGTGAAGAAGGCGATCGTCGCTTCGAGGTCGCGGACCGCGATCCCGACGTTCTCCAGCTTGATGGGCATGCACCGCAGGCTATCGAGGTCTCGCGACCCGTCCAGCCACGAGTCCGATCCCTTGGCCGGGCGCGTGAAGTCCACCAGAGGTCCTGGGCGGATGTCGGTGCGCCGACGCAGACTGTCAGGCATGGTGAGGTTCGAGGACCAGGACATGACGGAGGCCGAGTTCCGCGAGTGCGACCTGACTCGGGCCCGTCTGATCGGGGTGGTGATGCAGGACGTCGTGATCGACGGGCTCATCAGCAACCTGGTGGTCAACGGAGTCGAAGTGATGTCGTACGTCGAGGCCGAGCTGGACCGGCGGCATCCGGTGCGGGTCCTGATCCGATCGAGCGACCCCACAGACCTGCGCGAGGCCGAGGGGCACCTGAGGGCCAGCTGGGCGGCCACGGTCGCGCGCCTCCGTGGCATGCCCCCGGGGTCGGAGCACCAGCGCGTGGGCGGTGAGTGGTCGGCGGTGGAGACCTTGCGCCATCTGGTCTTCGTGCACGACTCGTGGTTTCGTCGCTGCTGCCTCGGATCACCTCAGCCCTTCACCGCGATCGGGTTGGCATCGGACTTCGTGCCGGACCAGGAGGAGCAGGGCCTGGACCGATCGGCGGCACCTGGGCTCGGCCAGGTGTTGACGGTCCGCGACGAGCAGGCCGCCGAGCTGGAGCGTTGGTTGGCGGACGTGACGTCCGATGAGCTGTCGGCGGTCGCGCCGGTGCCTGCGGGACCGGGCTGGCCGCCGTATGCCACGGGGAAGACGGTGCTCGAGTGCCTGCACGTGGTCCTGAACGAGGAGTGGTCGCACCTCGGGTTCTGCGTGCGCGACCTCGACCTGCTGGAGGGGTGACCGCTCGCAGTCGGTTGATCGATGTAGCCGATGGCTCCGTCGGTGCCGGTCGGGTGGCCCGGGCGGCCGCGATCGCCTCCCTCGCCCCGTTGTGCAGCTGGCCTAGGCTCCGTACGTCGCTCGCCTCGGGCGTCGTCCGCAGCCGACCTCGAGTGAGGATCACGCCCGTGCCCTTCCGCAGTCTTCGACAGGAGGAGGCCGTCGAGCGCGCGGCCCTGCTGTCGGTCACCTCCTACGACATCGCCGTCGACCTCACCGACCTGGTCGACGGTCCGGCCTTCCGGGCCGTCAGCACGGTGCACTTCACGGCCACCGCCGGGGCGTCGACGTTCGTCGACTGCTGCGCCGAGGTGGAGTCGGCCACGCTCAACGGCGAGCCGCTGCCCGCGGCGGTGGACGGACGGATCGCGCTGGCCGACCTCGCCATGGACAACGAGCTGGTGGTGGCCACGACGCAGGAGGACACCACGCACGGACGGGGGGTGCACCGCGCCGTCGACCCCGGTGACGACAACGTCTACGTGTGGACCACCTTCGAACCCGACGAGGCGCGCTACGCCTGGGCCTGCTTCGACCAGCCCGACCTCAAGGCGCCCCATGCGTTCACGGTCACCGCGCCGGCGGCGTGGACCGTGGTGAGCAACTCAGGCGACCCGGTCGTCGAGGACGTCGAGGGCCGGCGACTGTGGACGTTCGAGCCCACGCCGCCGCTCTCCACCTACAACCCCGTGGTGGTGGCCGGCCCGTTCGCGGAGGTGCGCCGGGAGGCCGGCGGCTACGACCTCGGCCTCTACGCCCGCCGGACCCTGGCCTCCGCGCTGGAGCGCGACGCCGAGCAGCTGTTCACGTTGACCGCCCAGGGCCTCGGCTTCTTCGGCGAGCGGTTCGGCATGCCTTTCCCACAGCGCTCCTACGCCCAGGTGTTCCTGCCCGAGTTCGGCGGGGCGATGGAGAACTACGGCTGCGTCACCTGGGCCGACACGGTGCTGCGCCGCCACGAGCCCACCACCGGCGAGTGGCAGCGGTTCGCCACCGTGCTGCTGCACGAGATGGCGCACATGTGGTTCGGCAACATCGTCACCATGCGCTGGTGGGACGACCTCTGGCTCAACGAGGCCTTCGCCGAGTTCGCCTGCATGTGGGCGGCCGAGCGGGCCACCGCCTACGGCGACACGGCCGCCAACAACCTGGTGCGCGACAAGCTGGACGCCTACCTCGCCGACCAGGGACCCAGCTCCCACCCCATCCGCCAGCCCGTGCCCACGGTGGCGGACGCCGAGTCGATCTTCGACGCCATCACCTACCCCAAGGGCGCGGCGGTCCTCAAGCAGCTCATGCACTTCGTGGGTGAGGAGACGTTCTGCGTCGGCATGAGCGCCTACTTCGCGGAGCACGCCTGGGGCAACACCACGCTCGACGACCTCGTCGGCTCCCTCGAGCAGGCCAGCGGCCGCGACCTCCAGCCCTGGCGCACCGCCTGGCTGGAGACCGCCGGCGTCGACCGGCTGGCCATCGATCACACCGACGACGGCCCGGTGCTCACCGCCGTCGGCGCTCACGGTGCCCCGCACCCGCAGGTGGTGGGCGTGGCTGCCTACCGCCGCGTCGGCGAAGCCCTCGAGGAGGTCGGCTCCACCCTGGTGGATGTGGACGGCGAGCGCACCGCCGTCGAGGGCCTGCCCGAGGCCGACCTCTACCTGGTGAACCACGACGACACCACCTTCGCCACCACCCGACCCGACGCCGCGGGGCGGGAGGTCCTGATCGGCCGCCCCTCGGGCCTGCCCACGACGCTCGCCCGCGCCGTGGCGATGGCCACCGTCTGGGACATGCTGACCCACGCCGAGGCGACCGCCGCCGAGGCTGTGGGCGCACTCACCGACGTGCTGTCGGTGGAGACGGCGGAGACGGTCGCGGAGCCGTGCCTCGAGCTCGCGCTCACCGCCGCCCAGCAGTGGGCCTCCGAGTCGGAGCGGCCCGGCCTCGAGGCGGAGGTCGCCGCCGCGGCCCGTCACCTCGTGGACGCAGGGGTGTCCCGGCACTCGGCGCTACGCACGCTGGCGCGGACGGCGTCAGGTGAGGAGGACCTCGCCCTGCTGCGCGAGCAGGTCGGCGACGACCTCGACCTGCAGTGGTACGTCCTGGAGCGCCGGGCCGAGCTCGGCGAGGTCGACACCGCCGCCGTGCAGGCCCTGCAGGAGCGCGACCCCGATCCCGACGCGTGGGTCCGTGCGCTCTGCGTACGGGCGGCGTCTCCCTCCGCCGAGGCGAAGGAGGAGGCGTGGACCGCGATGGTGGGCCGCACCGTGCCCATCCAGAGCGTCCGCACCGTGTCGCCAGTCTTCTGGCGCCCAGGCCAGAACGACGTGCTGGCTCCGTACGCCGAGCGCTACATCGAGGCGCTGCCCACCCTGCACGAGGGCGGGATGATCCCCGGCCTGGCGCTCTCCGTCAGCCTCTTCCCGGTGTTCGCGATCGGCGAGACCTGGGTGCAGCACGTCCGCGAGGTGGCTGCCGCCGAGGCCGCGCCCGTGGTGGTCGGCGCGCTCACCGAGCGCTCCGAGGAGGTGCTGCGGATGGTGCGCGCCCGGGCGCTCTGAGGCGCCGGAGGAATGGAGCGGACGCGAGGATTTGAACCTCGACCATCTCCCTGGAAGGGAACCGTGCTGCAACTACACCACGTCCGCGTAGCCAGCCTCTGACGAAGCTGACAGGTCCCAAGTGTGGACCATTCCCCCGAGTGTCCGCACGCCGGGCTGCTGATCCCGTGCCCGACAGGCTGCGGATGGAGACGGTTCGCATCGGCATGATGGGCACATGACCACGCGCCGCGGACTGTTCGTCGCCCCCTTCGACACCCTGGCCGATCCCCGTGTCATCGGCGACCTGGCTCACCGGGCCGAGGCGGCCGGATGGGACGGCTTCTTCGTCTGGGACCACCTGCAGTACGGCGACCGGGTCCAGGGGATCGCCGATGTGTGGACGTGCTGTGCGGCCGTCGCGCTACGGACCGAGCGGCTGGTGTTCGGGCCGATGGTGACCCCGCTGGCGCGGCGCCGACCGC